>CACJRK010000043.1 GCA_902595795.1 uncultured Pelagibacteraceae bacterium | reverse complement strand
TGATCTGAAGACAAAAATAATACTAGTTTTGCTACATCTTCTGGTTTTAGCTGTCTTTTTAATGCCTGTTTTTCTAAAATAAATTTTTTATATTTTGGTGTAAGCCAATGCTTAATTTGTCTTTCTGTCGCTATAGAGCCAGGTACAACTGAATTGGTTCGTATATTGTATTTGCCATATTCTTGAGCAAATGATCTCGTTAAACCAATAACAGCTGATTTTGCAGTTTCATATATAACTTTATCACCTTCACCTAAAACCCATGACACTGAGCTTAGATTAACAATTGAGCCATTTTTATTTTTCTTCATACCTTTTACTACTTCTTGGGCTGCAAAAAAATAATGTTTCAAATTAATTGCCATTCTGTTTTCATAATATTTCTCATTAACATCTTCAGTTTTATGTCTTTCATCATTCGCAGCATTATTAATAAGTACATGTATTGTTCCTTTAGTTGATATAATCCTTTTAATAATTTTTTGTAATTTTTTTATATTTAATAAATCACATTCAATAAAAGAAGGTTTTTTTAATTTTTTTTTATTTATATTAGTTAATAACTTTTTTGATTCTTTTACATTAATATCAACAAAGTATACTTCGCTCTCTTGTTGACAAAAATGTTCTACAATTGAAGCGCCTATACCTGATCCTCCACCTGTAATAAATACTCTTTTATTTTTTAAATCAGAATATTTCACTTTCATTTTAGATTCTCTCCTCTGTTTTAGCATCAAATAAAGATGTTTGAGTTAAATCAAAATATAATTTTGTTTCTTTTGCTAATTCAATTTTAATTGTTGAAGGAAATTTAGCTAAAACTTCTTGATTAGAATAATCAAAAGTCATTATTTGTTCATGACCAATATATTCACTTAAATCCGCTCTTAAAGTAATTTCAAAATCACTTTCATTTGATTTTTTAAAGTAAATATGTTCTGGTCTTATACCAAAGAAAACTTCTTTATTATTTAAATTAGATTTATCTTTAAATTCATAGCTTTTTACTGGAATTTCAAATTTAGAATTACTTGCTGTAAAAGATATTTCACTTGAGTTTTCTTTTAAACTTCCCTTAATTAAATTCATAGATGGTGATCCAATAAAGTCGGCTACAAAAGTATTGCTTGGTTTGTTATAAATATTTTCTGGTGTTTCATTTTGTTGAATAACGCCATGATTCATGATTGCAATTCTTGTTCCTAAACTCATAGCTTCAGTTTGGTCGTGAGTTACATATACAACTGTTGTTTTTAATTGTTGGTGAAGTTTTTTAATTTCTCTTCTCATCTCAACTCTTAATTTTGCATCTAAGTTGGACAAAGGCTCATCAAATAAAAATATTCTAGGTTCTCTTACTAATGCTCTTCCAATAGCAACTCTTTGTCTTTGTCCACCAGATAACTGGGATGGTTTTCTTTCTAACAATTGATCAACTTGTAAAAATTTAGATACCTTCTCCAGCTGTTGTTGAATTTTTTCTTTTGAAGTCTTTGCTTGTTTCAGACCAAAAATCATATTCTCTCTTACATTCATTGAAGGATATAAAGCATATGATTGGAAAACCATTGCAATATTTCTGTCTTTTGGCTCTACTTTACTAACATTATAATCATCGATAAAAACTTTACCTTCATTGATTGTCTCTAACCCTGCAATAATGTTTAGTAATGTAGATTTTCCACATCCTGAAGGACCTAATAAAACTAAAAAATTTCCCTCATCTATCTCTAAATTAATTTTTTTTAATACTTCTGTAGACCCGAAATTTTTTGAAAGATTTTCAATTTTTAATGTTTTCATTGTTATCCTTTTACTGCTCCTGAAGTTAATCCTCTAATAAAATATTTACCTGCTAAAACATATACTATAAGTGTTGGCACTCCTGCAATTATTGCTGAAGCCATATCAACATTGTATTCTTTAACACTTGTGCTAGATAAAACCATATTATTTAAAGCAACTTGAATTGGTGCCGCCTCACCAAATGAAAAAGTTGATCCAAATAAAAAGTCGTTCCAAATTTGAGTAAACTGCCAAATAACTGTTACAACAATTATCGGTGCTGATATTGGAAGTAAAATTTTGAAAAATATTTTAAAGAAACCTGCTCCATCAATTCTTGCAGCTTTCACTAATTCTGTTGGGACTGACACGTAGTAATTTCTAAAAAATAAAGTGGTAAATGGAATACCATAA
>CACJRK010000042.1 GCA_902595795.1 uncultured Pelagibacteraceae bacterium | reverse complement strand
TAAATAATATGGAGAATTTAAATTTAGTCTTACCTGAAATTTTTATTTCTATTTCAATTATGTTTTTACTTATTGTGGGTGTGTATAAAAAAGATAATTCTAAAATCATATTCAATTTATCTTTATTTGCAATTTTAATTGCAGTAATAATTACGATAAATGAAACTCTATCTATCAGTAGGGTCACGTTATTTAATGAAAGTATTGTGATTGACAGCTTGTCATCACTAATGAAAATTATAACTTTAATTGGAGGTTTTTTAGTTTTAGTTATTTCATCAACTTATTTAAAAACATTTAAAATATATAATATAGAATACCCAGTTCTTATTTTGAGCTCTATTCTTGGTATGATGGTAATGATTAGCTCAAATGATTTAATTGTTTTTTATATGGGCTTAGAATTACAGTCATTAGCTCTTTATGTTTTAGCTACATATAACAGGGATCAATTAAAATCATCAGAAGCTGGTTTGAAATATTTTGTTTTAAGTGCATTATCATCAGGACTGTTATTATATGGATGTTCTTTAGTTTATGGTTTTTCAGGTTCTACCAATTTTGATATAATATCAAATCAACTAAATTCTGAGGAATATGTTTTAACTTTTGGGATTGTGTTCATATTGGTTGGTTTAGCATTTAAAATTTCTGCAGTTCCATTTCATATGTGGGCACCTGATGTTTACGAAGGATCTCCAACAACTGTAACTTTGTTTTTTACGATAGTACCAAAGATAGCAGCTTTGACTGTATTTATTAGATTTTTATATGTTCCTTTTTTAAATTTAATTGATCAATGGCAAATGATAATAGTTTTCTTATCTATAGCTTCTATGGTTTTTGGAGCAGTTGCTGCTATAGGTCAAACTAATATTAAAAGACTAATTGCTTACAGTTCTATAGGACACATTGGTTACACATTGGCTGGTTTAGCCACAGCATCAAACGAAGGAATTCAAAGTTCGATAATTTATATTTCTATTTATGTTGTTATGAATTTAGCTCTTTTTTCATGTCTATTAATGTTAAGAAGAAAAGATCAATATTATGAAGATATTGATGATCTCTCAGGGTTATCAAAAAATCATCCATTGCTGTCTTTGTGTTTGTTGTTAATACTATTTTCTTTAGCAGGTATACCACCCCTTGCTGGTTTCTTTGCAAAATTTTATGTTTTTAAAGCAGTATTGGAACAATCAATGTATTTCTTAGCTATAGTAGGGTTGTTATCAACTGTGGTTGCAGCCTTTTATTATCTAAGAATTATAAAAATTATGTATTTTGATAAGGAAAAAGATAAATATGATACAGACCATAGCTTATGGCTAAAATTTTCACTGTCAGTTTCAACTATATTAATTCTTTTATACTTCATATTCCCAAGTCAGTTAGTAGAAGTTGTTTCAAGAATTAATATTATTTAATGAAATTTAAAAAGTTTAAATTTAAAAAAGTTAAAAGCACAAACAATACTGCGATAAGAATTATTAAAAAAACTAAACACAACTTAGGTATGGTTGTTGCTGAAACACAAATAAATGGTAGGGGACAGTATGGAAGAAAATGGATATCGTCAAAAGGAAATTTATTTATCTCTTTTTTTAATGAACTAAATAAAACAAAATTATCTATTAACGCTATAACAAAAATCAATTGTCTTTTAGTCAAAAAATTACTCTCGTCATTTACAAGTAAAAAAATTTTATTTAAAAAACCTAACGACTTACTAATTGATAAAAAAAAAATTAGTGGCATTTTACAAGAAGTCATATTTTTAAGAAATAAAAAATTTTTAATTACTGGTATAGGCATAAATATTAAAAAAAATCCAATTATAAGGAATTATCCTGCCACAAACTTGCAAGAGGTAACTAAAAAAAGTATTAGTAAATTAATTGTAGAAAATAAACTAAAACAACTTTTTGAAAAAAATTTATCTAAACTGTATAAAATTAAATAATGTATATTCTAGGTGATATTGGTAATACAGAAACAAAATTATGTATCGTTTCTAAAAATAATAAAATTTCAAAAAAAATTACTTTTTTATCAAAATCTGTAAATAACAATCAGCTTAATATTTTGTTTAAAAAAAATAAAATTCAATTAAATAAAATTCAAAAAATATTATTTTGTAGCGTTGTTCCAAAAACATTTTCTATAATTAATAAATTTTTATCGAAAAAATTTAAATTAAAATGCTATGAGGTTAAAAAATTAAACTTAAAATCACTTATA
>CACJRK010000041.1 GCA_902595795.1 uncultured Pelagibacteraceae bacterium | reverse complement strand
TTTTCCATAACTTGCTTGAACATTTATTTCGTAGCTGTGTTCTCCAGTAAAACTAATTCTCATTATTCTGCATTGGATATTGCCGATATGCGCCTCTTTGAATGACATGTGAGGAAAATTTTCATCTGATAAATTTAAATCAGGAATTATTTTTTTAAGAATTTTTTTACTATTAGGACCGCATAAACTCGCTGTAGCATAATGATCTGTAACAGAAGTTAAGTAAACATCAAGCTCTGGCCATTCTGTTTGAAGATAATCTTCAAGTTTACCTAAAACATTCGCAGCACCACCAGTTGTTGTGGTCATGATATAGTGATTTTCACCTAATCTAGTTGTAACTCCATCATCATAAACCATTCCATCTTCATTTAGCATTAGGCCATACCTACATTTTCCTATAGATAATTTTGACCAAGCATTTGTATAAACCCTATTTAAAAATTCAGAAGCATCACTTCCTTGAATATCAATTTTACCAAGAGTAGAGGCATCCAGTATACCAGCACTTTCTCTTGCAGCTTTACTTTCTCTTTGAACTGCCTGATGCATAGTTTCTCCGTTGATAGGGTAGTACCATGCTCTCTTCCATTGGCCGACATTTTCAAATTCAGCTTTATTTTCAACATGCCAATCATTCATTGGTGTTCTTCTAAAAATATCAAAAAACTTTCCTACATTTCTACCTACAATAGTTCCAAATGTTAATGGTGTGTAAGGAGGTCTAAATGTAGTAGTTCCTAATTCACCCATTTTAACACCGGCTGTATCTGCAATTATTCCCAATGCATGCATATTTCCTAGTTTACCTTGATCAGTTCCCATACCCGTAGTCGTGTATCTCTTAACATGTTCGATAGATCTAAAACCTTCTCTTAATGCCAATTTGATATCTTTAGCAGTTGCATCGTTTTGATAATCTACAAATGGTTTAGTTTTGCCCAAAGGTTTATCAGAAGGAAGTAACCAAATATTTCTTTTTGAATTTTCCTGATCAGTCTCAACTTTAATATTATCTAAATCCGTTTCTTTAATATTTAGAGTATCTTTAAGTTTTTCATTTAAATTTTTAATGATTTCATCAATTTTAAAATCTCCACCACAAGATCCAACACTTATTTTTTCAGATGTATTTTGATTTGGCAAGAAAACTTTATTTTCCTCATCAAAACTCAATTTACTGCCTGATTGTGTATATAAATGTACAGCAGGTGTCCAGCCACCAGCAACTCCTAAGCAATCACATGAAATAGAAATTTTACTTCCAGTAACAGAAGTACCATCATTAGATAACTTCATTATTGAAACACTATTTAGTCTTTTATAACCAGTTGTATCAACAATTGAGTGTGACCAGTAAATTTTAATACCTGCTTCTTTTACTTTTTTAACAATTTTACTTTCGGATTGCTCTCTAATATCAATAATTGCCTCAACATTGATACCCTTGTTGTATAGTGACATAGCACTTTCATATGCACTATCATTATTAGTAAAAAATACATTTTTACTACCACACGCAACACCATAAAATTCACTGTATTTTTTTATAGCAGATGAAAGCATTATTCCTGGTCTATCATTATTATTAAATACCAAAGGTCTTTCTAAGGCACCTGTGGCCAAAATAACTTTCTTAGCTCTAATTTTGAGAAGTCTTTGTCTGATTTTATTTGTTTTATGTTTAGCCTCTAAATGATCAGTTAGATTTTCTCTAGCCAAAAGATAATTATATTGATGATAAGCAGCCACACTTGTTCTAGTTTTTATCTCAAGATTTTTGATACCTTTAAGCTCCTCTATTTCTTTTTTTAACCACTCCGAAGGTGTTTTATTATCAATTTTGTTAAATTCATTATTTTCATAAATAGTTGATCCACCAAGTTCATTTTTTTCATCAACTAACAACGTTTTAAAATTATTTTTAGCTGCATTTTTTGCTGCCAGTATTCCCGATATACCTGCGCCTATAACCAATACATCACAGTGAACATTTTGGTGGTCATAAATGTCAGGGTCACTTGATGATGGTGATTTCCCCAAACCAGCTGAGTGTCGTATGAAAAACTCATATTTCTCCCAGAAACTAGCGGGCCACATAAATGTTTTATAATAAAAACCTGCTGGAAAAAAAGGGGAGAGAAAATTGTTTATTCCACCAATATCAAATTCAACACTTGGCCAACAATTTTGACTTGATACTTCCAAACCTTCATAAATCTCTACTTCAGTTGCTCTAACATTGGGTTCTGTTCTGTTGGTACCAGGGTTTATTTGAACTATAGCATTTGGCTCCTCTGAACCTGACGTCATAATTCCTCTTGGTCTATGATATTTAAAACTTCTTCCAACTAAATGAACATCATTAGCAAGTAATGCTGATGCTAAAGTATCGCCTTTAAATCCATGGTAAGTTTTGCCATTAAATTTAAAGGAAATTCTATTAGTTTCATCAATGTACTCGCTGGATTTTACTCTTAAGTTTTTAGTCATTTTATTGAGAAGGTGGTTTTTCACCCATTTTATAAATTGCTTTTATTTCATCGTTAGAAGTATCTCTAACCATATTAAACCATTTACGACAACCATGTGCATGGTTCCATCTTTCAAATTGAACACCTTTAATATTTTTTCTCATAAATAAATATTCTGCCCACTCATCATCACTTAATTCTGTTGGTTGCTTAGGTCTCTCGATATGAGCTTCACCACCAGCCTTAAATTCTTGCTGATCTCGTTCTCCACAGTATGGACAGTTTATTAAAAA
>CACJRK010000040.1 GCA_902595795.1 uncultured Pelagibacteraceae bacterium | reverse complement strand
TATATATAAAAACTAGAAATTATTAATTCCTGGATATCTTATTTTATAAGTGAGAAGATAAATAATTATTGAAAGGAGAAACTATGAAAGTAAAAAAATATATTTATGTAATTCTCTTCTCATGGTTTTTGGGTATCTTCTCTTCAGCATCGACAAAAGAAGTTTGTACCGAATGTTTAAGTAAAGTGCCTCAAGATATGAGGGATTATGTATATAACATGGATTTCATGGATAGCGATCAGCCTTTAGGGGAAGCTGTCATGAGAAACTGGAAAAGTCCTAGAAAACCACCATGGACTATTGGTTATGCTAGTACTTATGCGGGTAACACATGGCGTAAAGGTGCCATGGAAAGATTAATGGAAGTTGTTTATCCGAAATGGAAAGCTCTTGGAATGGTTGATGAAATAGTGATTACTCAATCAAACTTAGACGATTCACTTCAAATTCAACAAATGAGACAAATGATAGACGGAGGGAAAGTTGATGCTATCATTATTTGTTGTTCAAACATTACTGCTCTTAACACAACAATTAAATATGGTTGGGAAAAAGGCATACCTACACTTTCATTTACTGGCTTTACAACATCACCTTATTCAATCAACACATCTGTAAATTATAGATTGGTTGGTTATTATGTGGGTGCTTGGATGGCTGAGTTAATTGGAGAAAAAGGGAATGTTATAGTAATGGAAGGTATTCCAGGTTATTCAGCTTCTGACCAACAAAACAAAGGTGTATTAGCTGCTTTAGCAGAATACCCTGATGTAAATGTTGTTGGACAATTAGCACACAACTGGACTTCTCAAATTGCTCAGAAAGAACTTTCACAATGGCTATCAACTAATACAAAAAAAGTTGACGGTATTGCAGTTCAATCATCTGGAGAAACAGGAACTCTTCAAGCATTGCTTCAATCTGGAAGAGACCCTATTCCACCAATCGCTTTAGGAGGTGAATTGGGTGCACTTTGTTATTGGAGACAAAACCCAGGATATATTGATGAAGCAATATATGCATGGCCTCCAGGAGATGAAATCGAGTTAGGAATGGAAGTAATGATGAGAACACTTCAAGGTCAAGGTCCTAGAATCCAATCAATATTGGTTGGACCAGCAACTAAGAATTTCGATGAAATTAAACAAATCTTAAATGAAGATTGTGATAGAAATTCTACAGGTTGGGATAACCCAGGAATGGATAAATGGGCACCTCGATCATATATCGAAGCGTTCTTTGATAATCCTTCTGATCCAGAAAAATACGATATAAGTTCACACTAATACTTTTGCAAAAAGGGTATGAGTGCAGAAAAAAACAATATGAACAGCGCCTCACAAAAAGAGGCGCTGTCAAAAAATTCTAATTCAGTAGTTGGTGATATTTACGTTCAAGATGTTCATAAATATTTTGGAGTAACTAAAGCATTAAACGGTGTAAATTTTAGTGCAAATTTTGGTGAGATACATGCAATCGTTGGAGGAAATGGTTGTGGTAAAAGTACACTTGCTAAAGTTTTATCAGGAGTTTTGCCAATAGATAAAGGTAAAGTTTCGGTAATGGGTCAGACCCCTACCTCACCTGTTATGGCCAGAAATATGGGTATAGCTACGGTATTTCAAGAAGTTATGATAGCAGAAGAGGCATCTGTAGTAGATAATCTTTTCGTTGGTTCAGATGATTTTTGG
Source organism: uncultured Pelagibacteraceae bacterium (assembly GCA_902595795.1). Classification (GTDB taxonomy): domain Bacteria; phylum Pseudomonadota; class Alphaproteobacteria; order Pelagibacterales; family Pelagibacteraceae; genus Pelagibacter. The sequence continues at coordinate 1,207 of CACJRK010000040.1, read as the reverse complement.
TACAAAAACTTTACTCAAAGAGAAAAAGTGCTTAAAGCCCAAGAAATTATGGAAGATCTTGTTGGTGAATATGTAGATCCATACACGCAAGCTTTTAATCTTTCTTTACCAATAAAAGCATGGATCACAATTGCTAGAGCTTTCCTTAGAGATAATACAAAATTATTAATTTTAGATGAGTCTTCTGCAGCTTTAGACTTTGACTCAACAGAAAGACTATTCAAAAAAATGCGGGAGTTAAAAGACAATGGAGTAGCAGTTTTTATCGTAACACACAGAATTGCGGAATTGGTTAGAATTAGTGACAAGGCTACTGTTATGAGAGATGGAAAAGATGTTGGGGTTTTAGAAAAAAAAGATCTTAACGAAAAAAATCTTATAGGCTTAATGACTGGAAGAGCCGAAAGCGGAGAAAAGTCGAAATCTATTGCAGTACAAACAAAAACGGACAATGTAGTTATGAGAGCAGAAAATCTAGTCGTTTGGCCTGAAAGTAAGCCTGTTAATTTTGAAGTTAAGCGTGGAGAGATTGTTGGAGTAACTGGATTAGACGGAAATGGACAAGATGATTTTGTTAAAATTTTAGCTGGTGTTCAAGAATCTCATGGAGGCATTACACAAATATCAGACGGAAATGGAAAGTTTATAAAATATAATACTTTAGATGATGCAAAAAAAAATGGAATTTCATTTGTCTCAGGTGATAGAAAAAAAGAAGGTATTCTTCCAAACTTAAGTATTTATGAAAATTTAGTTGTACCCTTATATAAAAAAACAAGTAGAGCTGGTTTCTTGGGATTTGTTGATTGGCTTGAGTTAAATGGAATTTTTGATTGGGAAGTAGATAGATTAAGTATCAAAACAGGTCCAAGAGATAACTTAATTACTTCGCTAAGTGGTGGGAATCAGCAAAAGGTGATGATAGCAAGATCATTTGCTCAACATCCTAAAGTTTTAATCTTAAACGATCCAGCAAGAGGAATAGATGTTAGTACCAAAAGAGATCTTTATGTTCATTTAAGAAACTTTGTGGAAGAAGGAAATACAGTAATTTTTTTATCTAGTGAGCTAGAGGAATTTATAGGCCTATGTCCAAAAGTTATAGTTTTTAGAAATGGAACAGTTTTTGATATTTTTGAAAATGAAAAGATAAATGCAGATACTTTGTTAGAAGGTATGTTTGGTCAGACTGCTGGAATAGGTGAGA
>CACJRK010000039.1 GCA_902595795.1 uncultured Pelagibacteraceae bacterium | reverse complement strand
AAGAGGGCATATTAGAATAGATTTTTTCTTTGAAAAATTAAATTTTAAATTTCAAGCATATTTAAATTTATTAACTTATTTTTTATTTTTTATTTTTTCATACTTCTTTTTATTTAGAAGTGTGGGAACATTAAGAGATAGTATTACTTATAAAAGTTTATCAGGCACTCCTTTGGAAACACCTTTGTGGGTACCGCAATTTATATGGGTTTTAGGCCTTTCATTTTTTGCTATTACCTCAACAATTGTATTTTTTTACGCGATCAAAGCTTTTGTTAAAAATAAGATACTATTTAATGAAGAATATGGCCCACCATCTATAACCCAAAAAGTTATTAAAAAAGATTATGATTAGTTTTAGTGCTGCTGTTGTAGGTTTTGTAATTTTTCTTGGTATGCTTTTTTTAGCCATACCAGTTGCTCTTTCTATATTTTTTACATGTTTTTTAGCAGCCGTTATCTATGTTGGTTTGCCTTCTTTAACAACATTCGGTAGCACAGCTTGGAGTACTTTAAATAATTTTATTCTTACAGCAATTCCTTTATTTATTTTACTTGGTGAATTATTAATCAAAAGTTCAATTACCGACAGGATGTATAACTCTCTTTCAAAATTAATAACTTTTTTACCAGGAAAACTTTTTCATACGAATATATTAGCTTCAGGTTTATTTGCTTCTGTATCTGGATCTTCTGTAGCAACTACAGCAACGATAGGTACTATTGCAATACCAGAGCTTTCAAAAAGAAAATATGATGAAAGAATAAACCTCGGCTCAATAGCAGCAGGAGCAACTCTCGGCATTCTAATACCCCCTTCTATAAATATGATAATTTATGGTTCTATGACCAACACATCAATAGGGAATCTATTTATTGCGGGCTTTATACCAGGAGTTTTGCTGATGGTTTTATTTATGTCTTATATAATTATCAGAACAAAATTTAATCCAAGTTTAGCAGGAGAATCAATGGGGGAATATACCCTAAAAGAAAAGTTTTTTATGCTTTTAGATCTGTTGCCACCTCTATTTATTTTTTTACTTGTTATGGGTTCAATTTATCTAGGTTATGCGACACCTACAGAGTCAGCCTCAATGGGTGTTGTAGGTGCCTTTCTATTATTGCTCCTTTATAATAGGTTTTCCTTTAAAGTGCTACATGAAGCCTTTATGTCCACAGTAAAAGTCAGCTCTATGATAATATTTATCATGTTATGTGCTCAATTTTTTAATTTTATAATTGGCATGTTGGGTTTGCCAAAAGTTTTAGTTGAACAGATTTCTTTAATGACAACAAATAAGTATATTTTACTTATAACGTTAATTGTTTTTTATATGATTCTAGGTTGTTTTTTAGAAACCCTTTCTATGATGATTGCAACAGTCCCAATTATAATTCCATTAATTTTATTTTATGAGATTGACCCAGTTTGGTTTGGTATTTTTTTCGTATTGATTATGCAAATAAGTTTAATAACCCCACCTGTTGGAATGAATTTATATGTTTTACAAGGCTTAAGAGAAAAAGGAAAAATTACAGACGTAATATACGGGTCGCTTCCTTTTGTTTTAATTATGGTATTACTTATCATTCTAATAATTATTTTCCCTGAGATAGCACTATGGCTACCTAATAGGATTGGATTCTAGACACAATAATTAAATAAGTTTTACTACTTAGGAACTGTATTAATGACTTGAGCAGGGGATTTTGGTTATAGAATGATGTGGGATAAACTAGATCATAGACTAGATCATTTGGAGATAAAACAAGGATTGGACTATTGTGAACAAAGAAAACGCAAGTAAACTCTGGAAAATTATTCAGGAAGCTGGCGATTATTTGCTGGGACAATTACCCAATCACCCAAATCACCCTAAAGGAAGAAACCCCTACGCTCATGTTGCTATATGTGTGAAAAGCAAATTTAATGCAAGTTATAAAGATATTCCTGATGAACAGTATGAAGAAGTAATAAAATATATTGAGTACTTAAAACAAAATCCAAGTTAATTTAATTTTCAAATAAATTATTGCTTTGGAAAATAATCTTTTAAATCGCCTTCTCGGTAAACATCAGCTGTACAACAATGAAGACCTCCTCCAAAAGCGTAGGCATCTCTAAGTTCTACTGGTACAACTTCCATTCCTAATTTATCTAATTGTTCAGCTTGATAAATTTCACTTTTTTCCACACATACAGTCTTAGGGTCTAAAACTAAAACATTCATTGATAACCAAGTTGATGAATAACATAATGGCGGTGGTTCGTTATGTGCTGGTTGAGCACTATCTATAATTTTCCAACCATTATCTTCAAATAATTTTCTTTGTTCTTTCGGAAGTTTTCTTTGAGGGTTATTGATAATCAATCCCTCTTTTATTGGTGTAAAAGTTGCATCAATATGAATTGGATATGGGTCACCTGGAAAGTTAACTGCATGAACTCTGTGATCTTTATAATGTCTTTTTAACCAATCAATTCCTTTCAAATTTGTTGTAAATCCATGTTGAACAACTAAATCCTTACCAAATCTTAATATATCTGCTGCATCAAACAACGGTTCTTCTTCAGTAGTTACAAAATATTTTTTTTCGGTCCAATCTAATCTTTTTTGAACACCTATTTTATCTGACAAATAATCTTTTCTATAATCTGCTTCTGTTAATCTTGGTTTTGGAGCAGATTCATGTCTCATGTTAGGATCTTGATCATAATAATCTTTTAGAAGTGGTCTGTAACATAAATATTCAAACCAACGACAACGATAACTCATTGTAGCCTCTAAAATCTCACTACCTACAGTTAGCAAAACATCTCTTGGAGGCATACAGCCAAACATTGTTTCAGCTTCCCAATCAGGTGTAGATGTTTTTTGGTTAAAATCTATTGGTGTTGGTCTATCAACTTTAATTCCTCTTTTTTGTAGCAAATTTGAAAAATCATTTAATAATTGATTTGCTTTATCTACTGTGTCTTTTGTTCTTGGTCCAAACTGTCCACGCATATCGCTGTCTTCTGGAACTTTTGCATCTAATGCTGGTTCAGGTGCTGGTATACATGTGCCATCTGCTTTACCAACAATCACATGCTTTAGTGGGTCCCATTCATTCCAGCTATTAACAATAGTTTTATTCTCACTCATAAGGATTAGTTTTTTATAATATTATGCTCTGGGCCGAAAGGAAATTTTGTAATATTTTCTGCTCCATCTTTTCCTATTACTAAAATATCATGCTCCCTATAACCACCTGCGCCAGGATTACCCTGAGGGATCATTATCATTGGCTCCATTGAGACCACCATATTTTCTTCTAGTACAGTATCAATATCTT
>CACJRK010000038.1 GCA_902595795.1 uncultured Pelagibacteraceae bacterium | reverse complement strand
ATTTTAAATTTTTTCTTAATAAATTTAATTCCTTTAATCCACAATTTAAACGCTTCAAAATGTATCGCAGAGATAATTTTAAATGTCATTAAAGGGTGTTTTAGATAAGAATTCATTAAGTTTTTACTTGTCAAATCAGATCTTTCACCGTCTTGGGATGCAAAAAGAATTTTTCCTTCTTGATCATATTGATCTATTACAACTGACAACTTCTGATCTGGATTTAATATCCTAAAAAAATAATTACAATCCATTTCAATAAATGGTGAAACATGAAATTTCTTTGAGCAATTATTTTGAATTAATTTATTTTGTCCTTCTACTTTAAAAACGTATGTGTGTTGTTCACCAAATGTGTTTTTAACCTCATATAAAATAGAAATTAAATTATCATTTTTATCGTATACAAAAAAAATACTCAGTGGATTAAAAACATAACCTAATATTCTTGGATAACATAAAAGTTTAACCTTTATATTATCTGTATTGATTTCGTTATTAATTAGATTTTTTTTTACCCACCCAAAAAGAGATGTTCCATCACGCTCACCATGATCTTTCTCATAAAAACTTATTAGATTAAATTTATTTAAAGAAAAAAATTTCAATTTATCGTTAAGCTCATTAAGCTCTGATAAATCAATAAATAGCGAAAATACTTTGTATTTAAAAAAATGTTCTTTAGGTTTGAATCTCTTATGAATTACATTTCCATTATATATACAAGAATTAATCATTAAGGTTTTTCAGCATTTCAATAGATGATTTTATTCCATCTTCATGAAATCCGTAACCAAAATAACTGCCGCAAAAAAGTAAATCTTTTTGATTTTGTATTTTAACAAGCTCAGATTGAGCATCTAATGCTTTTTGATCATAATAAGGATGTGTGAATTTAACTTTTCTCAAAATTTTTTTCTCGTCAATATTGAAGTAAGGATTTAGTGTTAAGAAAATATTTTCATCACACTTTAAATTTTGTAACAAATTTAACCAGTAGGTTATTGAATTTCTCTCTAAATTCTTGTTATCTATTGATGAATTCCAAGAAGACCAAGCTTTTTTATTTTTTGGCATGGCCCGCTGATCAGTATGAATATATGCTATATTTTCTTTATAACTGAAATTCGAAAGAATATTTTTTTCATCATCAGTTGGATTTTCAATTAATTTTAAAGTTTCATTAGCATGTGTCGCTAAAACTACTTTATCATAATCGAAGAATTCACTTTCACCACCATAATATAAATCTAATCCTGATGATTTTCTTTTTATTTTTGTAACTTTATAATTTTTAAAATGTTCGCCACTTATTTGAGAAAGTATTTTATTCACATAAGTTCTACTTCTACTAGTTACTGTATACCACTGTGGTCTATTTTTTAATTTAAACAAACCATGATTTTGAAAAAATCTAAGAAAAAAACTAATTGGCATCTTGCTCGCTTCATAAGGGGGCATAGACCATATTGCAGATACCATTGGTATTATATGATAATCAACAAATGTTTTAGATAATTTATTAATTTTTAAATAATCTCCTAAGGTAATTTTATCATTGGATATATTTAATTGATCACTTTTTTTATAGAATTTAATTATATCAAAAAACATCTTTAAGAACTCTATGTTAAATATATTTAATTTATTGGAGAAAATTCCACTCAACCCTTTTCCACAATATTCAAAATTTGTATTATCTACTGAAACTGAAAAAGACATATTGCTTTTTTCAATTTGAATATCATTTTCCTTAAAAAAATTAATTAAATTTGGATAAGTTTGAAAATTAAAAACAATAAAGCCAATATCAACAGCAACTTTTCTTTCATCAAAAAGCAAATCAATTGTATGAGAATGTCCACCAAAATGGTCTTCTCTTTCAAAAAGATCTACATGATGTTTTTTTGATAAATAATAAGCAGCACTTAATCCAGAAATACCAGAGCCAACAACAGCAATTTTCATTAATTTTTATGCTGCATCTTCTTTAAACTCGTCCATACTTGGACAAGTACAAAAAATATTTTTATCTCCGTATACGTTATCAACTCTTGCAACTGGAGGCCAAAATTTATTTGATTTTAAGAATTTTGCCGGATATGCAGCTTGCTCTCTCGAATATTTATGATTCCATTCATCTGAGGCTAATTCAATATCAGTATGAGGTGCGTTTTTAATTGGATTATCAACTTTATCAAATTTTCCTGACTTGATCATGTCTATTTCTGATTTAATGCTAATCAAAGTATCACAAAATCTATCCAGTTCAGATAAGCTCTCACTTTCAGTTGGTTCAATCATCATTGTACCTGCTACTGGCCATGACATTGTTGGTGCATGAAAACCATAATCTATTAATCTTTTAGCTATGTCTTCTTCGGTAATGCCTGTTTCAGTTTTAATAGATCGAATATCAATTATACATTCGTGAGCTACATTTCCGTTTGAGCCTTTATAAAGAATTGGATAATGTTCTTTGAGTCTATGAGCAATATAATTTGCATTTAGTATTGCAACTTGGGTAGCTAGTTTTAAACCTTGAGACCCCATCATTTTAATGTACATCCAAGAAATTGATAAAATACTTGAGCTTCCCCAGGGGGCTGCTGAAACTGCTCCTATTCCTGTAGCAGGTCCACAATCTTTAACAACTGGATGATTAGGTAGATAAACTTGTAAATGTCTTTTACATGCAATTGGTCCCATTCCAGGACCTCCTCCACCGTGTGGAATACAAAATGTTTTGTGTAAGTTTATATGACAAACATCTGGACCAAAATTTCCAGGTCTTGCTATACCAACAAGTGCATTTAAATTTGCACCATCCATGTAAACTTGACCACCATGTTTATGAATTAACTCACATATATCTGTAATTTTTTCCTCAAATACACCGTGAGTCGAAGGGTATGTGACCATTAATGCTCCAAGGTTTTCGGAATGCATTTCTGTTTTTTTCTTTAAATCCTCGAAATCAACATTTCCTTCTTTGTCACAATTAACAACGACAACTTTCATTCCAACCATTTGTGCGCTAGCAGGATTGGTTCCATGCGCTGAGCTTGGTATTAGACATATATTCCTATTTTCTTCACCTCTGTCTAAATGATACTTTCTAATAACCATTAATCCTGCATATTCACCTTGAGCACCCGCATTTGGTTGAAGTGAAACTCCAGAAAAACCAGTAATTGATCTTAACCAATTTTTAAGATCAGTGAATAAATCTCTATATCCTTCCATCTGCTCAATAGGCACAAATGGATGAGGCTCTGCTAATTCTCTCCATGAAATAGGTATCATTTCTGCTGTAGCATTTAATTTCATAGTACATGAACCAAGTGCAATCATAGTTCTATTAAGAGCTATATCTTTATCCTCTAACTTTTTTAAATATCTAAGCATCTCAGTTTCCGAATGATATGAATTAAAAACAGGATGTTCTAAATATTTTGAAGTTCTTAATAAATTTTTTGGAAGATTGGGTAAACTTACTGTTGGATCTTCTTTTTTAATTGATTCTGCTGCATTAAAAATTTTTAATAATTGATTTACTCTATAAACATTTTTCTTTTCATCA
>CACJRK010000037.1 GCA_902595795.1 uncultured Pelagibacteraceae bacterium | reverse complement strand
CAAATTTAAAAAATCTAAAAATAGCAACCATTTTACCTTATAAAGAAGATTATTCTTTTATAAAAGCTTCCGCTGTTTCATTGTGGGTTGCTGAATTTTTCAGATATTCTAAATTTAAGAATAATAATACAATATTTGGTTCAACAAAATCTAAAGATTTTTTAACAAAAAATTATATAAATATTGATTTAAAAAGTTTAGATAAAAGATTTGTTAGTACAACTAATGAATATTCAAAAAAATTGTTAATTAATCTAGAAAAAAAAAAATTCGATATAATTGAAATTCATAATCGACCACTAATTTTATTTAATTTAATGAATAAAATTAAAAATAACTATATTTTTTACTTCCATAATGACCCATTATCAATGAAGGGCTCCAAAACAACATCAGAAAGATTGGCTATTTTAAAAAATACTAAAAAAATTATATTTATTAGTGAATGGGTTAAATCAAGATTTTTTTTAGATATAGATAATAAACTTTCTACCAATACTGAAGTGATTTATCATAGCGTTAAAAAACAACCAGTTGTTAAAAAAAAGAAATTTATAATATATGTTGGTAAGTTAAATCATTCAAAAGGATATGATATTTTCAGCGAAGCAATAGTAAAAATCTTAGATGAATTTCCTAAATGGAGAGCTTTATCAATTGGAGATGAAGAGCGTAGATCTATATATATTAATCATAAAAATCATGTGGAGTTAGGGTTTTTAAATCATAAGAAAACTTTAGACATTTTTAACAAATCAGAAATTGCAGTTGTGCCGTCAAGATGGGAGGAACCATTTGGAAGAACTGCACTAGAGGCCTCATCAAGGGGATGCGCAACAATAATTTCAAATAGGGGCGGACTTAAAGAAACTACAAATTATGCTGTCATTTTGAAAAAACTTAATTATTTAAATCTTTACAAGGAGTTAAAAAATTTAATTATAAAAGATAAATTTAGAAATAAACTTCAAATACAAGGGAGAAATAATGTAAGACATATTATACCAATAAATTCAAAATTAATTGATAAAATGAGAGAAAGTATTTTTCCAAAATATCAAGTTAATATTTCTAAAAAAAAATTAAAAATAATCAACATATATAATCAAGGTCAAAAACTTAATCATAGATTATACAACATTTCATTAGGAAAAAAATTTACAAACGGTTTTATCAGAAATAACCATGACGTTTTAGAAATTAGTGATCGTGACTTTCTCAAAAGTCACAAATTATTTGATTTATTTCCGAGTAGAAAAAATTTTCAAAATTACTTAATTCAAACTTTTAAAAACTATAATCCAGATTTATTATTTTTTGGTCATACTAATAATATAGATTTAAGTACTCTTTACGAATTTAAAAACCTTAATAAAAGTTTAATTATATCACAATGGAATGAAGACCCATTAATGCCAGATTTAGATTATTCAAAAAAAAATATATCTAATATAAATTTATACTCAAATTACATTGATCATAATTTTATTACAACAGAGCCATCTGTATTAAAAGGTAAAATTAATCCTGATAATTTTTATTTTTTCTTTGTTCCAGTAGATCATAATATTGAATGTTTTGATGTATTTAATATGAAGCCAAATAATGATCTCTTTTATGCTATGAGTCACGGTGTAAATAGAGCTGTGCTAAAAGCTGGTATTATAGATAACAGAGTTAAATTCCTTGATAAACTTGTTAAAAAAATACCAAATATAAAATATGATTTTTACGGTTTTGAAAATAAGCAACCTTTATGGGGTAAAGAATTTAATGATGCACTAATAAATTCTAAAATGGGTCTTAATTTAAGTAGAGGCAACCCAATCAAATATTATTCCAGTAACAGAATTGCTTCAATCATGGGCAATGGATTATTAACTTTTGTTGATAAAAAAGTTCAAATGAATGATTTTTTTACAGATAATGAAATTATCTTTTATAATAATATAGAGGATTTATCAGATAAAATAAAATTTTATTCAAAAAAAAATTCTTTAAGAAAAAAAATTGCGAGAAAAGGTAAAAGAAAATATTTTAAACTTTTTAATGAAACCAAAGTTGCAAAATATATTTTAGAAATAAGCTTAGGTAAAAAAGTTAAATTAATTTAGAGATCAGTGAATAAATATCTTATTTTTAGAACAGATCGGATAGGAGACTTTCTTCTATCAATGATTTTAATTAAAAATATTAAAAGAAATGATAAAAATTCTTATATAATTGTTGTTTCTTCCGAAAAAAATTATGCTTATATTAAAACATTTACTTTAGTAGATGAAGTTATAAAATTTAGACCTAATTTGATCGATAGAATTAAAGTTATAAATAAGCTACGCAAACATAATTTTAAATTTGTAATAGTACATGATGGAAAAAAGAGATCAAATTTTATAAATTTTTTTCTAAATAAAAATAAAACTTTTTCTGTCAATAATAACGAAATTAATACAACACATTTTTCTAAAATAAAAAAAATAATTCATTTGATGGATTTTACTTTTGATACAAGCGATTTGGATTTTTTAATTTTTAAAGATTTAAATCTTAATTTAAATAAAAAAAATCTTATTATTCTTCATTATGATGAAAAATGGTCTAATAGCACATATATATCTGAATATAATGATATCGAGCCAGATCAGCACCAATTAATAAACTTTATTAAAAATATACGACTAAAATCCAATTATGAACTTACTATCACTACTGGAGTTTTTACACCAATTATTTTAAAATCTATGATATTAAAGATTGCAGATCCAAAAGTTAAACTAGTTGAAGATTTAAATTTTAAAGAACTGGAACATATAGTTTCACAATCAAAATTATTAATTTCTTGTCACGGAGCGATTTCCCATGTGGCTTCAGCTTATAATATTAAACAAATTGATATAATTGATGTTAATAAACAAAATCCCTACTCTAATTGGACGGATCATTTCAGAAATTATTACCCAATATATAGAAAAAATTTTAAAAACTTATCAACTGAAATTTTAAATTTAATTATTTAAAATTTAATTTTATTTAATGCATTATTTTTAAATATATTTGCCTCTCTAATATATCTTCTAACCATTTGTGTTGTTTTATGACCTGTCATAGCCATTATGCTTCGCTCATCAGCACCTGAATCAGCAGCTACTGTTGCAAAACCCGACCTTAAACTATGACCTGCAAAATTTTTGTTTTCGATACCTGCTAACTTTAAATACTCTTTCATTAATAAAACTACAGATTGGTCAGTTAATCGTTTGTCTGTTAATGATAAACCTTTAGAAAATCTTCTAAAAATAGGTCCAGACTTAATTCTTGAAATTTCTAACCATTTTTTTAGATTTGTAACAGGACAGTAAATTTCATTTTCGAAGTAGGGCAGTCCTTTAGTCATTCCTTCTCCGAATTGATCAGTTTTTGATCTTTTAATAGTGATTTTTAGACCCTCAGGAACAAATTCTAAATCCTCATAATCAATTGAAATGAGCTCGGTTCTTCTAAAGCCTCCTCCAAAGCCAATTAAGAGTATTGATTTGTCTCTATGTTTTTTTATTTCCTCAGTTTTTTGTTCATTTATTACATTAATAATTAATTTTAAATGATTGATTAATATAGGTTTTTTACCTTTCTGAATACTTCCTTTGACCCTTCTTATTCCCATTAAATTTTCAACGATGATTGGATGTTTTGTGTCAAGATAATGACCTTTAAGTCTATGAACCATACTTATTGATACTAATCTTCGTCTTAAAGTGCTTATTTTTGAGTTTTTTGAGAGA
>CACJRK010000036.1 GCA_902595795.1 uncultured Pelagibacteraceae bacterium | reverse complement strand
TTATCAGGCTATGCTTTGGAGCCTGCTCTTGTGTCAGGTTTAGCATCAGCAGGTATGCATGTTTATACTTTGGGACCTTTACCAACGAATGGGCTGGCTATGCTTACTAAAGAAATGAAAGCAAATATGGGTATAATGATTACAGCTTCCCATAATCCTCATTATGATAATGGTTTAAAATTATTTGGTCCTGATGGAATGAAATTATCAGATAAAATAGAAAAAAAAATTGAAAGTCTTATAGATAAACAAATTTCAAAAAATCTTTTTAAACCTGAAAAATTAGGAAGAGTTAAAAGATTAGAAATTGGGACAAAAAAATATATTAAAATATTAAAAAAAAATTTTACTAAAGAGTTTAATTTAAGAGGATTAAGAATTGTAATAGATTGTGCAAACGGCGCCGGTTATAAAGCAGGTCCTGAATTATTAAAATCTTTAGGAGCAAAAGTAATACCAATTGGTGTAAGTCCTAATGGCTTAAATATAAATAAAAATTGTGGATCAACTTTTCCAAATAAAATTAGATATGCAGTTAAAAAATATAAAGCGCATATTGGTATTTCTTTAGATGGAGATGCTGATAGGATTATTATGTGTGATGAGAAAAGTAATATAATTGATGGAGATCAAATTATTGCTGCTTTAGCATCAAGGTGGAAACATAAAAAAATGCTAAAAGGTGGGGTGATAGGGACATTGATGTCAAATTATGGTTTAGAAAAATTTTTTAAATCTGAAGGTATAAAATTTGTGAGAGCAAACGTAGGTGACAGATATGTAAAAGAAAAAATGCAAAAACATAAATTCAATCTAGGTGGCGAACAATCGGGCCATATCATTTTAGGTAAATTTGCAACTACAGGTGATGGTTTGCTTGTTGCTTTAGAAGCCTTATTTGCTTTAAGGAAAGGTAAAAAGGCAAGTCAATTTTTCAAAAAATTTAAAAAAACACCGCAGCTTTTACAAAACATTGATGTAAAAGATAAAAATGTAATTAATAATCCAGAGGTAAAAAAAGTGATTAAAATTGCTAAAAAATTAATAAAAGGTAATGGTCGAGTGTTAGTTAGAAAATCAGGTACTGAGGCAAAAATAAGGATTATGGGTGAAAGTGAAAATAAATTATTACTAAGTAAATGTGTAAATATTATTTCCAAAAAAATTAAATAAATTGAAACCTGTATCAAAAATTTTAATTATAGCAGGGTCTGACTCATCAGGTGGAGCAGGTATACAGGCAGATATAAAAACAGTCACTGCTTTAGGATCTTACGCGATGAGCGCTATAACTGCAGTAACAGCTCAAAATACAAAGGGTGTAAATTCAATTGCAGAAATTAATCCAAAAGAAATTTATAATCAAATTGTTTTTACTTCTCAAGATATTAGACCTGATGCAATTAAGATTGGAATGCTTCATTCTTCAGATGTGATCAAGTCTGTTATGAAAGCTTTAGATTTAATTAAAGTTAAAAAAATTGTTTTAGATCCAGTTATGGTTGCAAAGGGTGGCACCAAATTAATAGATACTAAAGCAATTCAATTGCTTAAACTAAAATTAATTAAAAAGGTATTTATGATAACTCCAAATATTCCTGAGGCGGAAATTCTAACAGAAACTGAAATTATCACTGTAGAGGATATGATATTTGCTGCAAATAGATTGATAGAATTGGGCGCTAAGAATGTACTTATTAAAGGTGGACATTTAAAAGACAAAATAGTTAAAGATATTTTTGTAAATAAAAAAAATATAAAAATCTTTAATAGCAGACGTTATAAAACGAAAAATACGCATGGCACAGGTTGTACATTATCTAGCGCAGTTACAACTTTTATATCATGTGGAAAACCAGTAAAGAAATCTTGTGAGCTTGGAATTAAGTATGTAAATTTGGCAATTAAATCAAACCCTAATTACGGAAAAGGTCATGGCCCAATTAATCACCTTGCTTCATTTAACATAGATAGAAAATTTAAAAAATGAAAAATATAGTTGTTGTAGGATCTCAGTGGGGAGATGAAGGAAAAGGAAAAATAGTTGATTGGTTATCCGAACAAGCTGATGTTGTAGTAAGATTCCAAGGAGGTCATAATGCCGGTCATACTCTGGTGATTGATGGCGTTACATATAAATTAAGATTGCTTCCATCCGGTATAGTTAGAAAAGGAAAAATATCAATAATTGGTAATGGTGTTGTTGTCGATCCATGGGCTTTATTTGAAGAAATAGATGAAATAAAATCTAAAGGTGTAGATGTAAATGTAAATAATTTTATTATATCAGAGTCTGCAAATTTAATTTTGCCTTTTCATAGAGAAATGGATGAGATTAGAGAAGATGCTGCGGGAAAAAGTAAAATAGGAACTACTAGAAGAGGAATTGGACCAGCATATGAAGATAAAGTTGGAAGAAGATCTATAAGAGTTATGGACTTAAGGTCAGAAAGAAATTTAAACCAAAGACTTGATTCCGTATTGGTTCATCACAATGCGATTAGAAAAGGTCTTGGAAAAGAAATTTTTGAAAAAGATCAGCTTAAATCTGACTTGCTTAAAATAGCACCTAAAATATTAGAATTCTCTCAGCCAGTTTGGCTAAAAATTGATGAATTTAAAAAACAAAAAAAGAAAATTTTATTTGAAGGTGCACAAGGTATATTGCTTGATGTTGATCATGGAACTTATCCTTTTGTAACTTCTTCAAATACTGTAGCATCAAGTGCAGCTACAGGTACTGGCTGTGGTCCTAATTCGATAAATTATGTTCTTGGTATTACAAAAGCCTACACAACAAGAGTTGGAGAGGGCCCTTTCCCCACAGAGTTAACAGATGATATTGGTGAACTTTTAGGTACACGTGGAAAAGAATTTGGAACAGTTACAAGTAGAAAAAGAAGATGCGGGTGGTTCGATGGTGTTTTAGTGAGACAAACTATCAAAGTTTCAGGGATTGATGGTATTGCTTTAACAAAATTAGATGTACTTGATGAATTAGATGAAATTAAAATATGTGTTGCTTATGAGCTCGATGGTAAAAAATTAGATTATTTACCTGCGGCTGTAGAAGATCAGATTAAAATAAAACCAATTTATGAAACTTTTCCAGGATGGAAAGTCTCTACAAGTGGAGTCAAAAATATGGACTCTTTACCTGAAAATGCAAAAAAATATATTTTTGCAGTAGAAGATTTTATTGGTGCGAAAGTATCAAGTGTCTCAACTAGTCCAGAAAGAGATGATACTATTTTAATTGAAAACCCTTTTGAAGTTTAGTTTGCGGGTAAAAGATTTTTTGATTTAGCCAATAGAAGCATATGCTTTTGGAGTTTTTCAAATGCTTTATTTTCTATTTGTCTAACTCTTTCTCTGCTTATTTTATATTTTTTACTTAAATCCTCAAGGGTAGTTGGTTGATCATTTAATCTTCTTGAGTATAAAATTTCTCTTTCTCTATCATTAAGAACCTTAATAGAGTCTTTTAATAAATCTTTTCTGTGTTCCATCTCCTCGTGGTGAGCAAATTTTAAATCATGATCAAGCTCTTTATCAACCAGCCAGTCTTGCCATTCATCACCATCTTCACCAACTTGAGCATTTAAAGAGAACTCCTTACCAGAAAGCCTTCTATTCATTGAAACCACTTCCTCTTTACTTACATCAAGTTTATTAGCAATATGATCAACGTGCTCATCTCTCAAGTCACCTTCTGTTTCTGGAGAAATTTGATTCTTAATTTTCTTTAAATTAAAAAATAATTTTTTTTGAGCAGTAGTTGTACCAATTTTAACAAGACTCCATGATCTTAAAATATATTCTTGAATAGATGCTTTAATCCACCACATCGCATATGTTGCTAATCTAAAACCTTTTTCTGGCTCAAATTTTTTAACAGCTTGCATCAGACCCACATTTCCTTCAGAAATCATTTCGTTAACAGGCAAGCCATATCCTTTGTAGCCCATAGCAATCTTTGCAACTAATCTTAAGTGACTAGTGACTAGTTTTTCTGCAGCTTTTATATTTCCGGTCGTTTTCCAATTTTTCGCTAGCATGTATTCCTCTTCAGCTGCTAACATAGGAAATTTTTTAATCTGCTCTAAATATGCAGATAGACCTCCTTCGTTTGATAGAGCTGGTAGATTATTGCTTATTGTTGTGCTCATAGCAGTGTTTATTTAATTAATTATACTTAATTTTCAATAATTTATTTTTCAGTATTTCTTAGCATTTTTAGAACATTATTTAGATCTTGTGGCAAAAGTGAGGAAAAAATCATCTCTTTCTTAGTTCGTGGATGTATAAACCCTAAAGTTTTTGCATGCAGGAATTGTCTATTTAATTTAGTAATTGAATTTTGGATATCTAAATCAATATTTTTTAATTTTTTATATTTTTTTTTATATTTATCATCTCCAACTAGACTATTACCCTTATAATTCATATGAACTCTTATCTGATGTGTTCTTCCTGTTTGTAATTTACATTCAACTAAACTTAAAGTTGG
>CACJRK010000035.1 GCA_902595795.1 uncultured Pelagibacteraceae bacterium | reverse complement strand
AGCACCCATATTTTTTGGTTCTTCTTGGCACCAAAAAAATTCGGCACTTTTAGCATATGATTTTAACTCATTAATCAAAGCTTTTGCTGGAAACGGATACAATTGTTCAATTCTATACATAACAACGTCATTTCTTTTGAGCTTTTCTCTAGCATCTAATAAATCAAAATATATTTTTCCAGAACAAAGAATTACTTTCTTAATTTTTGAGCTTTCTTTGAGTTTAATAAATCCTTTAGACTTAGGATCTATAGCATGATCCCATAACACTCTGTGAAAAGTATTATTTTTATTAAAATCCTCTAAATTTGAAACACAATATTTATTTCTTAATAGTGATTTTGGTGTCATTATAATTAGCGGCTTCCTAAAACTTCTATGCATTTGTCTTCTTAAAGCATGAAAATAATTTGCCGGAGTTGTACAATTCATTACTTGCATATTATCGTTTGAACATAATTGTAAAAATCTTTCTAGCCTTGCTGAAGAGTGTTCTGGTCCTTGTCCTTCATATCCATGAGGTAACAACATTACTATACCAGAAGCTCTATTCCATTTTCTCTCTCCAGAGGCAATAAATTGATCAATTACCACTTGAGCGCCATTTGCAAAATCACCGAATTGTGCCTCCCAAAGAGTAAGAGTATTTGGTTCTACAAGACTATAGCCGTATTCAAATCCTAAAACTGCAAGTTCAGATAAAAAACTATCCACTACTTCAAATTGCTTTTGATTGTTAGAAATATTGTTAAGAGGAACATACCTAGTATTATCTGTTTGATTTCTTAATACTGAATGTCGTTGACTAAATGTCCCTCTTCCTGAGTCTTGTCCTACAAGTCTAACTGGATATCCTTCTTCTAGCAAAGATCCAAATGCAAGAGCCTCAGCTGAAGACCAATCAATTCCAATACCTTTTTCGATACTTTCTTTTCTAGCGTTAAATATTTTAGAAATAGTTTTATGAATATTTTTTTCATTAGGAATAGCATTTATTTTATCTGAAATTAATTTTAATTTATCTTCCTGATAGCCTGTTATACCTCTTTTATCCTTTCCTCTTTCTGGTTTATATCTAGACCATGTTCCCTCAAACCATTCAATTTTAGGGTTATAATGTTTTGCGCTCTTATATTGTTCATTTAGTAAATCTTTAAATGACTTGACATTTTGATTTAATGTTTCTTGCGTTATAGAATTTTCATTAACAAGTTTATTTCCATAAATTTTATAAACACTTGGATGTGATCTAATTTTTTTATACATTAAAGGTTGTGTGAATGAAGGCTCATCTCCCTCATTATGTCCAAACCTTCTATAGCAGATAAGATCTACTACTACATCTCTATTAAATTTTAATCTAAATTCTGTTGCTATTCTAGTCGCATAAACGACTGCTTCTGGATCATCTCCATTAACATGAAGAATTGGTGCCTCTACCATTTTGGCAACATCAGATGGATAAGGTGAGGACCTAGCAAATCTTGGGCTTGTGGTAAATCCTATCTGATTATTAACGATAATATGAATTGTTCCACCAGTATTATGACCTGGTAATCCAGACATTGCAAAACATTCGGCTACAACTCCTTGACCAGCAAAAGCTGCATCTCCATGAATGAGAATAGGTATAACTTTATTTCTTTCTTTATCTTTATGAAAAAATTGTTTAGCTCTTGTCTGTCCTAATACAACTGGGTTTACAGCCTCTAAGTGAGATGGGTTATCTGTTAAACTTACATGAACTGAATTCCCATCAAATTCTCTATTAGATGATGCTCCAAGATGATATTTTACATCTCCAGCGCTATCTTCGGCATCAGAACTAAACTCACCTGCAAATTCATTAAAAATTCTCTTGTAAGACTTTTGTAAAACATTTGCTAAAACATTCAGTCTACCTCTGTGAGACATACCTATTTTAACTTCCTTGATATTATTTTGACCACCAATTTTTATTATTTGTTCAAGAGCTGGTATCAAACTCTCTCCACCATCCAGACCAAACCTTTTTGTTCCCACATATTTGGTAGCTAAAAATTTTTCAAATCCTTCTGCCTGTACTAATTTATTTAAAATTGCCTCTTTGCCATTTTTTGTAAACTGAAGTGCATTTTTATCTTGTTCTATTCTGTCTCTAAACCACTTTCTTTCTACTGGATTTGAAATATGCATGAACTCATAACCTATTTTTCCACAATAGGTTTTTTTCATAAATTTAAGTATTTCTCTTATGTTTGCATACTTAAGATTGATCACTCCATTAAGAAAAATTTTCTTATCGTAATTTTCTTTTTTAAAACCATAAAAATCAGGATGAAGTTCATCTAAATACTCAGACTCTCTCATTTCTAACGGGTCAAGATCTGCTAATAAGTGTCCTCGTAATCTATAAGCTCTAATTAATGCTACAGCGCTTATTGAATCCTTATTTGAGTCAGCAAGTAATTCAAAATTAAATTTTTCTGAGGTATCTAATTTTACATTATCAAAATCACTTTTATCCCTTTCCTCTATTTTTTTTTGTAATTCATCAATATTGATCTTTATTTTAGCAGGTCCCCAAGAAGGACCATTAATCTCTTTTGCTACTACATTTAATTCTTCACCAATTCCTTCAAAATAGTTTACCCAACTTTCTGGAAGATCTTCATCTTTATTAATAAATTTTAAATACATCTGTTCTATAAATTCACTATTAGACTTGTTTAAAAATGAAGTTTTTTTGAAATCGAAATTTTTTGATGAAGACATCTTTTTTTATTTAATATATCCCTCTAATATTATTTTTCAATTAGACAGTTTATTAAATAAAGTTTTTCCAATGATTGATGGTGATTTAGCAACTGTAATACCACATTGTTCCAATTTTTTAATTTTATCTTCAGCTCCACCTTTGCCACCTGATATAATGGCACCAGCATGACCCATTCTTCTACCTGAAGGAGCGGTAATTCCTGCAATAAACCCAACTATTGGTTTTTGAATCTTGTGATTTTTTATAAATTCAGCAGCTTCCTCTTCAGCTGTTCCTCCAATTTCACCTATCATTAAAATAGACTCTGTTTCATCATCACTTAAAAATAAATCTAAACAATCTATAAAATTTGTTCCATTAATAGGATCTCCACCAATTCCTATACAGGTTGATTGACCAAGTCCATTTTCGGTTGTTTGTGCTACTGCCTCATATGTTAATGTCCCTGATCTTGATACAATACCAACACTTCCTCTTTTATGAATATTTCCAGGCATAATTCCGATTTTACATTCATCTGGTGTAATTATTCCTGGACAATTGGGTCCAATCAGTCTGCTATTAGAACCATTTAATTTTTGTCTTATCTTAAGCATATCCTGAATTGGAATTCCCTCTGTTATACAAACAATAAGTTCAACTGATGCTTCAATAGCCTCAATAATTGCAGCTGCTGCAAATTTAGCTGGTACGTAAATCATGGTCGCATCTGCTCCTACTTCATTTTTAGCTTCTAAAACACTGTTAAAAACTGGTCTGTCTAAATGTTTTTGTCCACCTTTCTTTGGTGTAACTCCTCCAACAAGATTAGTTCCATATTTTATAGCCTGCTCTGAATGGAAAGTTCCATGCGCGCCAGTAAATCCCTGACAAATTACTTTAGTATTTTTATTTACTAAAACTGACATATTATTTTATTGCCTCAACAATTTTCTTAGCTGCGTCATCTAAATTTTCTGCAGAAATTAATTTTAATCCTGAATTGTCTAAAATATCTTTTCCTTCTTTAAATTTAGTACCTGCTAATCGTACTACCAAAGGTACATCAATATTAATTTCTTTAGCTGCATCAACTAATCCTTGTGCAAGAACATCACATCTCATAATTCCTCCAAAAATATTTATTAAAATACCTTTAACATTATTATCTGAGAGAATAATTTTTAACGCAGCAGATACTTTTTCTTTAGATGCACCACCGCCTACATCTAAAAAATTTGCTGGCTCTTTGCCATATAATTTAATTATATCCATTGTTGCCATTGCTAATCCTGCTCCATTCACCATACAACCGATACTTCCATCTAGTTTTATATAGGAGAGATCATGCTTACTAGCTTCTATTTCGATAGGATCTTCCTCATTTAAATCTCTTAATTCAACTATTTCTGGATGTCTGAATAAAGCATTTGAATCAAAGTTTACTTTCGCATCTAAACAAACAATTTTTTCTTCTTTAGTCAAAATTAATGGATTTACTTCCACCATATTTGAGTCTGTACTAACAAACATTTTATATATTGATTTAATTAATAATATTGCTTGTTTTTTTATGTCTTCATTTAAGTTAAAAATTTTAATTATTTTTTCACAATCAGAGTCGGAAATTTCATCACCCATATCAACTTTTGTTGTTATAATTTTTTCAGGTGAGCTACTTGCAACCTCTTCAATGTTCATTCCTCCTTGATCGCTAGATATAAATGCGATTTTAGAACTTGCCCTATCAACTAGACATGATAAGTAAAATTCTTTATCTATATTTGAAGTTTCTTCTACGTATAATCTTTTTACCTCTCTACCTTCTGGTCCAGTTTGAGGAGTAACTAATATTTTTCCAAGCAACTCATTAGCTGCTACCGTTAGTTCTTCTATGGAGTTTAAAATTTTTACACCACCAGCTTTTCCCCTACCACCGGCATG
>CACJRK010000034.1 GCA_902595795.1 uncultured Pelagibacteraceae bacterium | reverse complement strand
TGCTTTAGCATTAAAAAAAGTTGGATGCAAAGTTGGTCTTTTAGATGCAGATATTTATGGTCCATCAATTCCTAAAATGTTTGATATTAATGAAAAACCAAAAAGTGATGGCCAAAAATTAGATCCAATTACAAAATACGACATTCAATGTATGTCAATTGGTTTTTTAGCTGATCAACAAACACCGATGATATGGCGTGGCCCGATGGTGACAAGTGCGATTAAAACTTTTACTCAGAAAGTAAATTGGAAAGATTTAGATTTTATCATCGTTGATATGCCTCCAGGAACTGGAGATACTCAACTTACATTTTCTCAAGAAATAAAAATGGATGGCGCAATAATTGTGAGTACACCTCAAGAAGTAGCTCTTTTAGATGTTAAAAGAGGTATTAAAATGTTTGATAAGCTTGGAGTTAAAATTTTAGGTTTAGTTGATAACATGAGCTATTTTATGGGGGAAGATGGAAAAAAATATAAAATTTTTGGAGAAGGTGGAGTTAAAAGAACTGCAGATGAATTTCAAAAAAAATTTTTAGGTGAGATACCAATTAATCCAGAAGTCGGAAAAACTGGCGATGAAGGAAAGCCAATTGTGGAGGACAACCCCGAGCATGAAATTTCTCAAATATATTTAAATTTTGCTGAAAAAATTAAATCAATTTATCTTTAAGTTCAAAAGCGGTCATTAATTCATTCCACTCTCTTTTAGACAACCCAGAACTTTCAACATCTACAATTTCACCTTTTATAAGTTTTTGAATAATTAATTTTCCTTTTGCAGAAACCTCAGTTCCACCGACTCTATAATCCATGAAAGCATCATAAGTTGTAGGAACCCATTTCTTTACAGTATCAAGCATTATGTCAGCATAAACTCTAATTTCATATTGAGCATGACTATCAGCTCTTAATCTTAGAAAGTTCATCAAGTTTAATAAATCAGTTTTCCAATACCATTGAGTGTAAGTATTTAATGTTAAATTCATTCTTGCAAGTTCTCTTGCTAAACCTTTTTTATTTTCATCAATAGTTGATCCATCAAATCTTTCATTAAGCATAGTCTCATAATTATCATAAGTTCTCTCTGCATCACTTTTTAAAAGTTCTAAAACTTCCTCTGCCTGTTCTCCTTCTAAGACATCTCCTCTACCCTGTCTGTTACTAGTTGATTGAGCGGCTAAATTTTCTTGTGATGGCAAATAAAATTCCTTGTCCAGAATTGAATACCTTGCAGAATATTCATTTACATTTGCTGTTCTATGTCTAATCCATTGTCTTGCAATAAATATTGGAAGCTTAACATGATATTTGATTTCACACATTTCGAATGGGGTACTGTGCCAATGTCTCATCAAATATTTTATTAAACCTTTATCCGTTGAAACTTGTTTGGTTCCTTTCCCATATGATACTCTGGCTGATTGAACTATTGATGTATCGTCACCCATATAATCAACAACTCTTACAAAACCATGATCTAAAGCTGGAATTGCTTCATATAGAATTTTTTCAAGCTCAGGAGCAGTAACTCTTTTTGTTTGATTGCTTTGAGATTGTTGATTTTTTATTTCTTCCTGTTGTTCTTTAGTTAATTTCATGATTGTTATTGAATCTGTTGTAATTACTTTTATATTAATAACGTTGGTTTTCCAACTACGACGATAAACGAATTTCGTAATAACCATTGCGGACGTGGGGGCAGTACCCACCACCTCCACCATTACAACTTATGGGGGTGAACTAGAATCGACGGGTGACTAAAGGCTATTCTTTCGTTCGGAATTGTTCCACCGTAACGGGCTAATTTATAAATGCTAACGAAAGTTACGCACTTGCTGCATAATTAACTTTGTTAATTAAGCAGACGGGGTCTGGGGCACCTGGCAACAGAACGCCCCCTCTACAATGTCATAATTTGTAAGATTTATTTAATTAAATTTAATTTCAGATTATTTAAGATAATTATTTGATTGCACTTCTAAGGTGTCATACAGAATGTTTGCAGTACTTCATGTGTATGTAAAATTTGACACTTAAGAATCCAATTTCCATTTGTTAGTGTATAAATTTCTAAAGGTACATTTTTCAATTTTGTCATCGAAGATTTTTCAATTTTCCACCCATGCTCAATAATGTTTTTATTCATATCTTTAATATCAAATGTTGGTTCTTTAGGATATCCAACATTACAAATCATCAAAACTAGAAATACGTAAAGAGATAGTTTTTTCATAAAATAAATTTATACCCCAATTTTCAATGAAGTCTAGAAATAGTGTTTTCGACATTTGGTAACACTCTCAATAATGTATTCAGTGAACTATTGCTTAAAGTCATGTTTGATAATACAGATTTAACATGTAAACTTATTAATTTATTTAAGCTTATTTATTTCAGCTTGTGCTGCAGCAAGTCTTGCTATTGGAACTCTATAGGGAGAACATGAAACATAATCTAGTCCAATTTGTGAACAAAAAGATATACTTATGGGATCACCTCCATGCTCACCACATATCCCTAACTTGATATTTTTATTTTGTTTTTTTCCTCTGGAAACTGCAATTTCAATTAATTCTCCTACTCCTTCATCAATTGAAACAAAGGGATCAATTGAAAATATCTTATTATCTATATAATCATTAAGAAACTTTCCACTATCATCTCTGCTAATTCCAAAAGTCGTTTGAGTTAGGTCATTAGTACCAAAGCTAAAAAATTCAGCGTGCTTAGCTATTTCCTTTGCTTTAACAGCTGCTCTTGGAAGTTCAATCATTGTTCCAACCATAAATTTAATCTTTAATTTATGTTGTTTTTGTACTTCATTTGCAATTCTAATTACTAAATCTTTCATTATCTTTATTTCGGCTTCAGTGGAAACTAATGGAATCATAATTTCTGGAAAAGCAGATTTAATCTTTCTCTTTTTAAGTTCTGCTAATGCTTCAAATATTGCTCGACATTGCATTTCATAAATTTCAGGAAAAGATATTCCGAGTCTGCAACCTCTATGACCTAGCATTGGATTTTGTTCATGTAGCTCTGATATTCTTGATTTTATCTCTTTAAGATCTACACCTTCACCAACAACATTTGCAACTTCTAAAATTTCTTTATCTGAGCTTGGTAAAAATTCATGAAGTGGTGGATCTAATAATCTTACTGTTACAGGTAATCCGCTCATAATTTTAAAGATTTCTACAAAATCTTTTTTTTGGTGAGGTAAAAGTTTTTCAATTGCTTTAATTCTATCTTGTTTAGTTTTAGATAAAATCATTTCACGAACAGATAAAATTCTTTCTTCATCAAAAAACATATGCTCTGTTCTACAAAGACCAATACCTTCTGCTCCAAAATCTTTAGCTGTTTTTGTATCTTTAGGTGTCTCTGAATTAGTTCTAATATTTAATTTTCTAAAACTATCTGCCCATGACATTAATTTCGAAAAGTCACCTGAAATTTCTGGTTTCACAGTTGCGACACTTCCAGATATAATTCTACCTGTAGATCCATCGATTGTTATCACATCACCCTCTTTTATCTGTACTGATGATGTTTTAAATGATTTATTCTCATAATTAATATCAATTTCGCTAGAACCAGAAACACATGGTCTACCCATTCCCCTTGCAACAACAGCCGCATGACTTGTCATTCCTCCTCTTGCAGTTAAAATCCCTTTAGCTGCATGCATGCCTTGAATATCTTCTGGTGATGTCTCTACTCTAACTAAAATTGTATCTTGCATCATTCCAGTCAGTCTTTCAGCTTCTTCTGAGGTAAATACTACTTTTCCACTTGCCGCACCTGGAGAAGCTGGCAAACCATTAGCTATTACATTTATTGAGCTTTTTTCATCCAATGTTGGATGAAGTAGAGAATCTAAAGAATTAGGATTTATTCTTAGGACAGCTTCTTTTTTTGAAATTAATTTTTCTTTAACCATATCAACAGCAATTTTTACTGCTGATTTGGCTGTTCTTTTTCCAGATCTGGTTTGAAGCATCCATAGCTTTTTATTTTCAACTGTAAACTCAACATCTTGCATTTCTCTATAATGTTTTTCTAATTTTTTTAAAATTTTGTGAAGTTGCCTATAAACATTTGGCATAACTTCCTCCATTGATGGAGCTTTTACTTTAGCTTGTTGTCTTGCTTTTTTAGTTATGTATTGAGGTGTTCTAGTTCCAGCTACAACATCTTCACCTTGGGCATTAATTAAATATTCACCATAAATTTCGTTTAATCCATCTGAGGGGTTTCTTGTGAATACTACTCCAGTAGCACAATCTTTACCCATATTACCAAAAACCATTGACTGCACATTTACTGCCGTGCCCCATTCTGCAGGGATTTGATTTAATTTTCTATAAACTTTTGCTCTATTACTTTCCCAAGATAGAAATACAGCACTTATTGCTCCTAATAATTGCTTATAAACGTCCTGTGGAAAATCTTTTTTGGTTTTTTCTTTAACAGTTCTTTTAAAGTCATCTATCAATGCATCCCAATCATTTTCATCAAGATCCGTATCTAAGAGAACTCCTTTTGTAAGTTTATAATTTTCAATTAATTCCTCAAAATGATAGCCTTCAACTCCCATTACTACATTGCCATACATTTGAATAAATCTTCTATAACTATCTTTAGCAAATCTTTCATTTGAAGTTTTTGAAGCTAGAGCATTTACAGTTTTATCGTTTAAACCTAAATTTAAAATTGTATCCATCATTCCTGGCATAGATACTCTTGCTCCAGATCTTACTGAAAGAAGTAAAGGATTTTTTAAATCACCAAATTTTTTACCAACATCCTTTTCAACAATCCTTAATTCATTTTTTATTTTGTTTACTAAATTTTTATTCAATTTTTTTTTATCTCTATAAAAAAGCTCGCAAACCTTTGTTGAGATTGTAAATCCAGGCGGAACCGGAAGTCCCATTCTACCCATTTCTGATAAATTTGCACCTTTACCACCTAGTAAGTTTTTAGGATTTTTAATTTTTTTAATATATTTAGAATTAAAGTTTAAAATAAGTTTTTTCATTAATGGATGTCAATTAGAGAAAAATTAACATAATTGTCGAACGTTTTACACATCATTTGGATTAGTTCTAGCCTATTTTTCCTTATAACCGGAT
>CACJRK010000033.1 GCA_902595795.1 uncultured Pelagibacteraceae bacterium | reverse complement strand
AAAGCAGACCATACACATTTTCCGACCCCGTAATTCATTGAATAAGAGATAATTACAATCCTAGGAGTTCCAGGTGTGATAAATAAAAAAATAATTATCTGTAGATAAAGTATAAAATCTAGGGGGAGCATAAAAAAAGATAGTCCTTAAAAACCGGGAGCTAAAGATGGCTAAGAAGGACTATCTAAGACATAATATCAGAGGCTAAAAAAAATGCATTAAATTTTTTTTTCAAATATAAAGGATTTATGAAAAAAAAAGGTCACAGGCCAATTACCAGAGTCAAAAATCCTGAGCCCAAAATGGACGATCCGGATTGGATCATTTGGGCAGCCTGGGCAGATAGAATCACTTTCGAAGAAATTGAAAAAAAAACAGGAAAGAAAGAATCTGATGTAATCAAAATTATGCGAAGATCTCTAAAACCATCATCTTTCAGATTATGGAGAAAAAGAGTAAACCAAAAAAGTATAAAACATCGAAAAAAGTTTGAGTACTCAAGAAAAGAAATAACTAGTAAAATTAAAAAAGGTGACTATTTATAACTCATGAAAAAAATTACCATGTATACAGGTCCTCTTTGCAATTATTGTGAGGCAGCAAAAAGATTATTAGCCAGAAATAATGCTCCTTTTAATGAAATTGATATTTCAAAAGTAGATGGTGCAATGGACGAAATGATTAAAAAATCTAATGGTAGAAGAACAATTCCACAAATTTTTTTTGATGACCAACACGTTGGTGGTTATGATGAAGTAAGAGCACTAGAAAAAGAAAACAAACTACAAGATTTTTTAAATAATTAATTAAATATAATCTATTCTTTAGGTTTAAAAACTAAGCAAACTCCATTGTTACAAAATCTTTTTCCAGTTGGTTGTGGGCCGTCATTAAATATATGCCCATGATGTCCTCCACATTTTTTACAATGGTATTCAGTTCTTGCGTAACCTAAATGATGATCTATTTTTGTTTCAAAAACGTCAGGCAAAGACTCATAAAAAGAAGGCCAACCTGATCCGCTCTCATATTTTGTCTTTGAGTCAAATAATTTCTCTCCACAATTTGCACAATGAAAACTCCCTTCTCTTTTTTCATGGTTAAGTTCACTTGATCCAGCAAGTTCAGTTCCCTCTTCAAACAAAATTAACTTTTGTTCAGCTGTTAATTTAGAGTTTATTTTTTTTACCATTCTCAAATATATTTAGCACAGGATTGATGTAAGATTGAATGTAATTCAACTAATTTATTAAAATCTTTATTATAACCACCGCCTAAAACACCACAAAATGGTATTCTTTTAGAGAAAAAGTTTTCAACAACAAGCTCATCTCTAGATTTAATCCCTTCATCAGATATTTTTAATTTACCTAATCTATCGTTAAAATGAATATCAACTCCAGCAATATAGAAAACAAAATCAAAATTTTCTTGATTTAACTCATTTAAGTAATACTTAAGTGTTTTGATGTAAGCATCATCCTCTAAATTATCTTCTAGCTCTACATCTAAATCACTATTAGATTTTTTAGCTGGATAATTAGTTTTAGAGTGCATGCTGAATGTAAAAACACTTCTATTATCTTTAAAAATTTCTGAATTTCCGTTCCCTTGATGGACATCTAAATCAACAATTAATATTTTATTAGCTAGGCCACGATTTAATAGATAATATGATGCAACTGCTACATCATTAAAAACACAGTACCCAGCTCCACCATCGTAGTTTGCATGATGACTGCCTCCAGCAGTATTACAGGATATTCCATAATTTATTGCAAGTTTAGATGCTAAAACAGTGCCACCAGTAGCAACCAAGGATCTTTGAACAACACTGTCAACAAGAGGAAATCCAATCTTTTTTACTCCCTCTTTGCTTAATTTTTTGTTTTTAATATTAGTAATATAATTTTCTGAATGTGCATAACTCAATGTTTCAAGTGAACATGCATATGGTTTATGAAACTTCTTAACAATTTTATTTTGAATCAAATATTTGGCCAATTCTCCAAACTTGTTAACAGGAAATTTGTGGTCATCTCCAATTTTTGCAAAATAATCCTCGTGATTAACTACTGGCAACTCCATGGCTACTCTAAAACACGGACTGGCTTTCCATCTACACAAGCCTCCAAACCTTCAATCATTTGATTGTAAAAAATACTATAATTTTCTGCTGTCACATAACCTATGTGCGGAGTAAGTAGCGCGTTTGGTAAAAATCTAAGTTTATTATTCTCTGGCAAAGGTTCTTTATCATATACATCAATTCCTGCTCCTGCGATCACATTAGTTGATAAAGCAATAATTAAATCATCTTCATTAACAATTGGTCCTCTAGAGGTATTGATAAGAAAGGCTGTTTTTTTCATTTTATCCAATTCTTTTAAAGTTATACAATTCTCATACTTTTCTCCTCCTTGAACATGAATTGAGAGTACATCAGAATTTGTAATTAAGTCCTCTTTACTACATGGAAGTACATCTAGTTCTTTACACTTATCTAAGCTTAGATTTTCACTCCAGGCCATAACTTGCATACCAAAAGCTTTTCCGATTTTAGCAACCTCAGTACCTACTCTACCAAGACCAATTAAACCTAAAATTTTTCCTTTTAATTCTACACCAATAGTTGTTTGCCAATATCCTTGATACATATTATCAAACTCTTCTTTAAAATTTCTAGCTAAACCAAGGATTAATGCCCAGGTTAATTCAGGTGTTGGATTTAAATTAATGTCTGTTCCACAAACTATTACTTTTCTTTTCTTTGCAGCATCTAAATCAATAGATTTATTTCTTAACCCACTTGTAATAACAAATTTTAAATTATTTAAATTATCAATTAGATTTTTTGTAATTGGTGTTCTTTCTCTCATTATTAACAAAGCCTCAAAATCAGATAATTGTTCAATTGCATCTGCTTCATCTAAGAAAGGTTCGCTAAAAACTTTAAACTCATATTTCCCCGACAGTTTTTCTAAATCTACAAATTGTTGAGCAACATTTTGATAATCATCTAATATAGCAACTTTAAGCATTTTGAACTTTCTTATTTGACAACAATATTCCTACAATAATAAAACAAGCGCCCAAAATATGATAAAACATAAATTTTTCACTAAAAAAAATCATAGCCATTATTGCGCTTAAAATTGGCATTAAGTGCAAAAAAACACCAGATCGATTAGCTCCAATCATGGATATTCCTTTTATCCATAAAAGAAAGGATGCCAAACCTGGTAATAAAACGACATAAGATAAAATTAAAATAAATGGTAATTCTAAATTAATTCTAAAACCAATTTGATATTCAATAAAATAAACTGGTATTAAGAATATTAAACCAAAAGTTATAACTACTTGAAGCAAAGAAATTTGAGTTAATTCATATTTTTTACCCTTTAACAATGTAGAATATAAAGCCCAAGAGAACATTGCTATAACCATAGTTATGTCCCCTTTATTAAAATCTAAATTTTTTAATATCTCTATATTTGCTTTTGTTATAATCATAATTACACCTGCAAAAGAAAATACTACTCCAATAATTTGAAAAATATTTGTCTTTTCAATTTTTAAAATTGATGAAAACAACATGATCATCACCGGTATAGTTGATATCATTAAGACACCACTAATCACCTGAGTAAAATTTAAAGAATAATAAACAATTGAGTTAAATACAGTAATACTAGTAACTCCTAACACAATAAAAAGCTTGTAGTTTTTAATTATGTAATTTCTTTTTTCTAATATTTCAGGAATAGTAAAAGGAGCTAAAATTAACCAAGCAAAAAGCCATCTGTAAAAGTTTAATGAAAAAGGTGGAACTTCATAAAAACTTGCCAGTTTACCTACGACAAAGTTTCCTGCCCAAAATGTTACTGTTAGAAATAGATATAAATAAGCTAAAAAATTATTATCTTTTGTCACTTAATTAAATCTAAGCGAGCTATAAGGTTTTAAATCTAAATTTGTATTTTCGTTCGCTATCATCCCTGAAACAATCTTTCCAGAAATTGGACCTAAAGTCCATCCTAAATGATGATGTCCAAAACAATAATAAATATTTTTATAATTTTTTGATGGCCCCATAACTGGTAAAAAATCAGGCAATGTAGGTCTAAATCCTAACCATTCATCCTCATGTTCAGGTAAATCTCCAAGCATATATTTTGCATTAGTTATTAAATTTTTAACTCTTGATTTAGATAATGGGTTATCTAAACCACCAAATTCTACAGTTCCAACAACTCTTAAACCTTGTTCCATTGGTGTAATACCAAATCCACGATTAGAAAATATTACAGGTCTACTTAATAAATGATCACAATTTTTAAAATGAACATGATATCCACGCTCAGTATCTAAAGGTATTTTTTCACCAAGATTATCTGTTAATTTTTTTGAAAAAGCTCCACAAGCTATTACCGCTTTATCAAAAACATAACTTTGAGTTGCGGTTTTAAAAACTGGTTTTTCACCATCAAAGTTAATATCTTTAATATTAACTTTGTTAAATTTTCCACCTTTTTGTAAAAATAAATCAAATAATTTTAAAAGAATTTTTTTTGGATTTCTGGCATGTCTTGCATAAGGATAATATACACCTGCATGGTAAAATGGCTTGATATGAGGCTCAAGATCATGAATTTCTGCTTTATTCACTAATTGCTGTTCAACCCCTAATTCTTCTCTAACTCTAATTTCTAATTCTCTACTTTTTAAATCTTTATCATTCCATATATAGAGGATACCTTTGTTTTCAACCAAACCTTCTAAGTCTATTTCTTGAAACAATTCATCGTATGCTGGTAAAGCTAGATCTAAAATTTGGTGCATATTTTTAGCAGTATGCATCATCTTAGATTTAGTTGTATTCATTATAAATTTTACAAACCATGGAATCATTTTTGGAACATAGTTCCATTTTATAGCAAGTGGGCCTGAAGAACTTAACAACATTGATGGCACATCTGCTAAAACATCAGTTCTATTTAAAGAGAGAGAAGCATAAGGTGAAAAGTGTCCTGCATTGCCATAAGAGGCTGCTTGGCTACCTGGGTTATCTCTATCAAACATAGTTACATTAAAGCCTTTTTTTTGAAGAAATAGAGCATTAGATACACCTTGAATACCGGCTCCAACTATTCCGATTTTAAGATTTTTATTCATCAAATTGTTATACAAGTAAAACTTAAATTATCAGAGTGACAAATTATTCAAATTTAAATTTTTATTATGCAATCATTTGCTTATGGTTGATTTTTGCACTTAATACAATGCCAAAACCAATCATTGTAGCCAACATTGAAGAACCTCCATATGACATTATTGGGAGTGGAGAACCAACTATTGGTAACAAACCTAAAACCATAGATAAGTTTACTACAATATAAATAAAAATTGCAAAAGCATAGCCAAAACAAAAAAGTCTAGCAAAATTACTTCGTGAAATAGATCCTATTCTTATAATTCTAAAAATTATTATTGCGTATAATATTAAAAGTCCAACTGAACCTATAAAACCAAACTCTTCTGAAAATAGGGTGAATATAAAATCTGTATGTTTTTCAGGTAAAAAATCCAGATAGCTCTGTGTCCCTTTTAAAAAGCCTTTTCCATCAAGACCGCCTGAACCAATGGCTATTTTTGATTGAATAATTTGGTATCCCGCACCTAAGGGATCCCTATCTGGGTTTAAAAAAGTTAGTATTCTTAATTTTTGATAGGGTTTTAAGAATGAAATTATAAATGGTAGTGAAATTAAGAAAGTAATAAATGAATATATAAAATATTTAATTTTTACTCCTCCTAGCCATAAAATAATTAATCCACTTAATGTAATGAGTATTGAGGTACCAAGATCGGGTTGAGAAATAACAAAAATAGTTGGAATTAATATAATTGTCAATACAATTGCTATACTAATGAACGAATTTACATTTTCTACTTTTAATCTATGATAATATTTAGCAAGACACATTATAATTGCTATTTTCATTAATTCAGATGGTTGAAGTACAAATAAATAAACATCCATCCATCTTTGAGATCCAGAGGAAGTGATTCCAAAAAACGAAACATAGACTAATAAAAGTATTACTAAGAGATAAATTATATAAGAAAAATTATGCCAAAATTTTATATTAAAGAATGCTACAAAAATCATTAATGGAAAAAAAACTAAAAGTTTTACAAAATGATTTTTTGTATGAAAAAGTATTTCACCACCATCTGTAGAATACATTACAAACATACTAATTATAGATAAAACGACAACTGAAATTAACAAAATGTAGTCTAAATTTTTTATTTTTTGAAAAAATGTTATCTCATTATTTAATCTGTCATGTTGAAACATTTAAACGGTAATCCTCTCAAAATTTGATTGTTGATTTCTTAATTCATGTCTATCAATAATTAATTTAAACAACTTTTTTGCAATAGGTGCTGCCGCCTTACTACCTGAGCCACCATGTTCAACAATTATACTCAGTGCATATCTTGGATTTATATATGGGCCATAAGCAACATAAAGAGCATGATCTCTGTCTTTGTAAGGTATTTGTTCTAATTCCAAATCTAATTCTCTTTCTCTTTTGCTAATTCTTTTAACCTGGGCTGTTCCAGTTTTTCCTGCGAATTGATATTTGGGGTCATCTATTCTTGACTTGTAGGAGGTTCCAAATCTTTCATTAGTAGAACTAAACATTGCCTCTTGTATAATCTTTATATTTTTTTTATTTTTAAATAGTTTTTTATCTCCCAATAACTCAGTTTCTTTGTCAAATAATAGCTGACTTTCCATTGATTGTTTTGCATCTTCATAAGATACCGGATTACTATCTACAATTATTTTTGGTTTTATCGCATAACCACCATTTGCGATTTGTGCTGTCATCATACAGAGTTGTAAAGGTGTTGATTGTATATATCCTTGACCTATACCTGTAATCAAAGTTTCTCCTAATACCCAACCTTTACCAAGATTATTTTTTTTCCATTTTGTATTTGGGAAAAGTCCTTTTTTTTCAGTATCAAAATAATCACCAAGTACTTTTTTACCTAAGCCAAACTTTTCTGCTGTAATGTTTAATCGATCAACTCCTAATAATCTAGCCACCTCATAAAAATAAGTATCACAAGATTGTTTCATTGCATTTTTTAAACTCATCCAACCATGTCCCTTTTCCTTCCAGCAGTGAAATGTTTGTCCATATAACTCCATCTTACCTGTACACTTAACTTTAAACTTTGTATCAACCACATTATTTTCT
>CACJRK010000032.1 GCA_902595795.1 uncultured Pelagibacteraceae bacterium | reverse complement strand
ACTTGCTTTAATTTTGCTAAAATGTAATCCAGATCCATTAACATAAAAATCGTTAGAATTTGGAATACAAACACTAAAATGATTAGCAATTCCCTCATTCATATTTAATCTTGCAGTCCATCTAAATGCTGCAGCCAAATCATTTTTTAATTCATTTATTTTCATTTTTATAAATCTAGAGTATATTTTTAATTATCAAATGAACAATAAAGTATTTATATCTTGTGCTGTTACTGGATCGGGTGATACAGCAAGTAAGCACCCAGATTTACCAAAAACACCTGAACAAATTGCAACAGCAGCAATTGAAGCGGCAAAAGCAGGAGCAGCAATAGCGCATATTCATGTAAGAGAAGATGACGGAACACCAAGTAGAAGATTGGAATTATATAAAGAAGTCGTGGATAGGGTTCGTTCAAGTGATACAGATGTAATTTTAAATTTAACAACTGGCATGGGTGGAGATTTAGATATTGGACAAGGAAAAAATCCTTTAGAATTTGGCCCTATGACAGATATGGCAAATGTAATTGAAAGAATTGCAAACGCAGAACAATTTCTTCCTGAAATTTGTACATTAGATGCTGGAACACTAAACTTTGGTGACAGTTCAGTAATTACAGTTAATACGCCAAATGATTTAAGAAAGGCTGCAAAAAAATTAAAAGAAATAAAAGTAAAACCTGAAATAGAAGCTTTTGATTTAGGTAATATGTGGTTTGGGTCTCAATTATATAAAGAAGGTTTGTTAAGTGATCCACCAATGTTTCAAATGTGTTTAGGAATTCCTTGGGGAGCCCCGGCTACAACTCTAGCGATGCAAGCAATGAAAGATATTATGCCAAAAGAAGGAGTATGGTCTGGTTTTGCCATTTCAAAAAACGAAATGCCATTTGTTGCTCAAACAGTTTTAATGGGTGGAAATCCAAGGGTTGGACTAGAGGATAATTTATATTTATCAAAAGGTAAATTAGCAACCAATGCTCAATTAGTTGAGAAAGCCGTAAGAATTGTTGATGATATTGGTTATTCTTCTATGACCCCAGCTGAGACGAGGGATAAATTAAAATTAGTAAAACATTTTTAGTGTCAAAAATAACAGTTATTGCAAGTTTTTATCCTAAAGAAGATAAACATAATAATGTAAGAGAAATTTTGTTTTCTATGATAAATCCAACAAGATTGGAGGAAGGAAATGAACTTTATAATTTATATGAGGAAAATAATGCTAAAGGTGAAAGTAAATCTTTTCATTTATTTGAAATATATAAAGACTCTAAAGCATTAGATATCCATAGAAATACAACACATTATAAAGATTATAGATCTAAAATTATTGATCTACTAAGCAAGCCAATAGAGGTAAAAGTTCTTAGTCCAATCGATATAAAATAATTTTTTTAATAACCTAGTTTTTTGTCAATCTGATTAAGCAATTCTTTATTTTCTATAAAACGTTTCAAATTTTTAACAAAAATATCAAGGGTTAATTTAACATAATTACCATTATCATCTGATGAAACATGAGGGGTGATTATTAAATTTGGAGTATCCCAAATTTTTGAATTTTTATCAATTGGCTCTGGAGTGAAAACATCCAGTATCGCCCCGGCGATTTCATTTTTATGTAATTTTTCACATAAAGTTTCATAATCTATTACTGATTGTCTTCCAACATTTACTATACCACATGTCGGTTTAAGCATTCCAAGCCTTTTTTTATCAATAAGATTTTTTGTTTCCGGAGTTTCTGGAACTGCCAAGTATAAAAAATCAGCATCTGGTAAAACACTATCAATATTTTCTATCGTAATTACTTTGTTACAGCCATCAACTTTTTTTCCTCTTTTATTTACTCCTATAACGTTTGCTCCTAATAAACTAATATGTTTTGCCATAGAAGAACCAAGGGAACCCGTTCCTATAAGAACTATTGTTTTGCCTGATATTGGATTACTAAAAAGTGATATAAATTCTTTTTTTTTCTGATTAGTAACAATTTTAGTCATATGGTTTTGCAACATTAAAATAGCCATTAGACCATATTCACCAGCTTTTAAAGCATGTACTCCACTACTATTAGTTAAAATTAAATTATCGAACATCCAGTCTAAAGGTAGCAAATGTTCTACACCAGAGGAAACAACATGAATCCATTTTAAGTTTGGTGCAATTTTTTTAAGATTTTTAGTAGGAAAATTCCATGTTAATAAAATATCAGAATTTGACATTGATTTTTCAAAATTTTCTTCATCCCAATCTACAAATATTTGCAACTTTTCTTTCATGTCAGGATAGTTTTTTAAAGCTTCATTTAAATGTTTTTCAGTAATAGTAAAATTTTTCTCTCCCTCGGCATCAGTGGGGAATGAGCCTGGAGCCCAATGATTATTTTTTATATGAATTTTTATTTTTTTATCTCCAGTCAAAATTTCCTCTTTTTTCCATCATATTAAGGTTTTTAATAATATTAGCATCTCTTTCCTCTAAAGGCATATCTTCTAATTCAAATTGCATATTCATCACTGATAAACAGATAGATCTTAAATATTCTCTATCATTGTTTGTTTTTTTTGGTGCTTTTAATACGGTGTCTTGTCCGTTAGTTCTTACTATCTGTCCCTCAATTTTTTGTGGTTGTGGTGGATCATTACCCTCTTTTAATTCTTTTATTAATTTTCTTATTCTTCGTCTGTAAATCATTACTCCTTTATCGGTTGGCATTAAATGTTCTCCTTTATGACTACTAATTGATCCCATTCCTTCAACAGCTTCTGCATCACCAGGACTTCTTTGTTTTTCTTCTTTAGTTCTATTTGAGATCTCACCTGCTTCGATTCTTTCATAACCTTCTTGATTATCATATTCGATAGGATCACCTCTTTCACCAAAATTTGCCCAAGCAATAGCAACACAATGATGATCGTCAATAGGAACAACCCATCTTGTAAAAGAACTTCTTCCAAAGTATTTACTTTTTGTGCCATCAGCAGCAAAAGCTGCGCCAGCTTGAGTAAAATTAGGTAAAATTAATTCATTTACCCTAACCCATACATTGTCATTAATTCTTCTTGTGTTACATCCTAAGTATTGAATCCCTCTTTCATAAAATTCTATTTCTCCTACTTCAGCAAAACCTTCAGAGAACTGAATACCAGAACTTTGACCGTGTAAAAATGATGTATGAAGAGGATCCATAATAGCATCTAAGACTTGGATCCAATTACAATTATAATCAATACGATAAGGACTTGAAATATTTCCTGGTATTTTGAATGAGTCATAATGTGGAAATTCAGGAATTTTATCCATCGGTCCTAAATAAGAAAATACTAAGCCATTAAATTCTATTACAGGGTAGGCACCAAGTTTAAAAGTTTCTCTTAATTTTTTTGCTTGTTTTGACTCTGGATCTTCTCCTGGTGTTTCTAGTATTTCTCCATTATTTGAAAAAAGCCAACCATGATAACAACACCTGATACCCTCATTTTCAACTTTACCATAACCCATTGACGCCCTCCTATGAGGACAAGCTTTGTGAACTAATCCGAAATTTCCTTTTTTAGTTTTAAAAATAACTAAATCCTCACCTAATATACGAATTTCTTTTGGAACTTCACTTACCTCAGATGTTAAAGCTACAGGATGCCAATAACGTCTTAGATATTCACCGCAAGGTGTATTAGCACTCGTTCTTGCTAAGATCTCATCAATTTTGGGAACTTCAGACTGTTTATAGCCTCTAAAATCTTGTTTTATAAATTTACTGTTACCCATTTAAATATGTTAGCAAAATATTTTATTGTAAATCTTAATATTCTAAAATAGGGTTTTCAATATAATTTATAATTTTCTACAACATGTCTAAAGAAAAAAATTTAGTCAAAATCAAAAAATCAAAAAATACTAATACAATATTTGGCTTGCCAGCTAAATCTTATATTGATGAAAATTTTTGGAAAAAAGAATGTGAAACAGTTTTATCTAATAATTGGTTGTTTGTAGGTTTTGCCCATGAACTTAAAAATTCTGGAGATGTAATTCCACTCTTTATCGCAAATAAACCAATATTGCTTGTTCGAAATAATAACAATGAAATAAAAGCATTTCATAATGTCTGCAGTCATAGATGTTTAAAGCTTGTTGATGAAAAAAAAAATGTAGGCAAAATCATACGTTGTCCTTATCACTCCTGGAGCTACGATCTTGATGGAAACTTAAAGGCAGCACCTCATGTTGGTGGCACAAATCAACATAAACCAAAAGGTTTTAATTTTTTTGATCATGGCTTGAAACCAATAAAAATTCACATTTGGCAAGATTGGATTTTTATTAATTTTAATGGAAAAGCAAAAAAATTTGAGCAATATGCAAAACCGCTTATTTCAAAGTTTAACGATATTGATTTTACTAAATTAAAATATGCAGCAACATTAGATTTTGGAAACATAAATACTAATTGGAAATTTTTAATTGAAAATTTTATTGAACCTTATCACGTACAATTTGTTCATAAGACTACCACCAATCAACCACTTAAAGATCATTACACTGTCGTTGATGGCGTTTGTTATGGCAGTGGAGTAGATGTCGCTGAAGAAGATGTCAAAAACAGTACAGCATTATCTGTAACATCTAGATATTTATCGCTTTTTCCAAATTTTATTATTGGAACTTACTTTCCAAATCAAATTGGTGTTTATCTTAATGTACCTATAAGTCCAGGTTTGACTTCTCAAAAAAGGATAATTTACACAACAGATGGTAAAGATATGAGTGAGGAAGAAATTAAGATGGTTAAAAATATATGGTGGAGTGTTCATAAAGAAGATCACGAAATGTGTGAAAGACTTCAAGAGGGAAGACATTCTCCAGCATCTCACGAAGGTGGTCTTTTGTCTCCCGTTTGGGAAAAAGGTGTTCAAGCATTTCAAAAACTAATAGTTGATGCTACAATGAAGTCTTCTAAATCAATAAAAAGGAAAAAAAATGTCTAAAGAGATTAATCTAGAGGGATATCGATTAGCCCATACAATGATAAGAGTTAAAGATCTGGAAGCATCTTTTAATTTTTACTGCAAAACCTTAGGTATGAAAGTTTTAAGAAAAACAGATTATCCAGAAGGAAAATTTACAAATGCTTTTATTGGATATGGTTTAGAGACAGAGTCTCCTTGTTTAGAACTTACTCATAATTGGGATCAAAAGGAAGATTATGATAAAGGAAACGGATGGGGACATGTTTGTATAGAAACTCCAGATGTTTATAAAGCTTGTGAGGATCTTGAAAAACTTGGTGTTAATATAACTCGTAAACCAGGTCCGATGAAACATGGAACAAGAGTAATAGCATTTTGTGAAGATCCTGATGGCTACAAAGTTGAATTAAATGAACCACTAAAAATATAAATTGAAAGGAATAAGAATGTCAAATAAGCCTCAGCTGTATAAATTTAAAGATATAGAGCATAGACTTCATACTTTAGAACCAGGCAAAAGTTATATTAAACCATTTGTAACAAGCAAAGTAAGTAACACGATGTGCGGAGGATTAAATTTTTTGAACAAAGTATCTGTGCCATGGGATTTGACGTGTGATGAAATTATTTACTGCATGGAAGGAACTTTTAGACTGACATGTGATGGAGAATCATACATTTGTAATCCCGGAGATGTTCTTTATATTCCAAAAGATAACCATATTGCATATGAATGTGACGAAAAGTGTGTAAT
Organism: uncultured Pelagibacteraceae bacterium; assembly: GCA_902595795.1. GTDB lineage: Bacteria > Pseudomonadota > Alphaproteobacteria > Pelagibacterales > Pelagibacteraceae > Pelagibacter. The sequence continues at coordinate 2,553 of CACJRK010000032.1, read as the reverse complement.
ATTTTATGCTGCTTACCCTCACGACTGGAAACAACAAGCAGGAATTAAGTTTGTTCCTGGTATAGATCCTGAGGATATGCCACAATAGTAAAACAGGAGGAAATCAACGTGAATAAAAATGAAAAAATCTATTATGAAAATTTCAAAGATGCAGTTGATCGTAATAGAAAAAAAATACCTTCAGTTTATAAAAAATTAAAAAATGCTGGTGTTAAATATGTTTTATCAAGCTGGATTGATCTTCATGGTATTCCAAAAACAAAACCTGTTCCAATGTCTGATTTTGAGCCTTTATGTTTAGGAAAGGGCCCTCAGTTTGCAGTTCATTCAATTTCTTACGTACCTGAACTTACGCCGGCAGACTCTGATCAAGTTATGCTACCAGATTTAGACGCTGTTTATATTTGTCCTTGGGATACCTCTACAGCAATTATTTTTGCTGATCTTTTTTGGGAAGATAAACCGTATAATGTTTGTCCTAGACAGGCTTTAAAAAGAAATATGCAAAAAGCCCAAGATGCTGGATACAAAGGAATGGCTGGTGTTGAGCCTGAATTTATTGCAATGAAGTATGATGAAAATGGTCAGCCTGTAAAAGCAATTGATACAGATCCTAATAAGGGAATTAGGCCTAGACGACAAGCTTTTGGATATGATGTAGAGCACTCACTAGACTCTATGCATTTTTTAAAAGAATTAATTGACATTCTTAATGGTCTAGGATGGCAGTTACACGATGTTGTCGCTGAAGGTGCTTATTCACAATTTGAATTAGATTTCCATTATACAAACCTTTTAGAGATGGCAGATAGATTAGTTTTTCTGCGTATACTTCTTAAAGAGATTGCTAAAAAACATAATATGTTTATTACATTTATGCCAAAACCTACTATTGGTGATTGGAGATCTGGAGCTCACATAAATTTTTCAATGATAGATAAAAATGGAAAAAATATTTTTGATGCAGGCAATAAATGGTCAAAAGAGTCATTGTTCGCTGTAGGTGGATTAATGAAACATGCTGAGGCATTAACTTCAATCACATGTTCAACAGTAAACTCTTATAATGGATTAGTTCCGAGAGTAGGAGGATTTGAGGGAGGTACAGTTACCTGGGCACCAACAAATATTACTTATGGTCATAATAATAGATCTGCTCAATTCAGGTTACCTCAAAATAGATATTGTATAGAAAATAGAGCTGCAGATATGACAATGAATGTTTATTTGGCTTTTTCAATGACAATTGCGGCTGCGGTTGAAGGAATAAAGATGAAAATCCATCCAGGCAAACCTACAGACCAAGACCTTTATAATATGACTGATAAAGAATTTAAAAAACTTGGAATTAAAAGATTACCGAGAAATTTACTTATGGCTTTGGAAGCACTCAAAAATGATAAATTATCAGATGAAGTAATTGGATTGGTAATGAAAAAATCTTTGCTAGCTTACAAGAACGATGAATGGGAAAGATATCATCAAGCTGTTACTGACTGGGAAGTAAAAGAATACCTCAGACTTTATTAATTCATGCTTGATTATGAAAAGTTTAAGCTAGGAAATATAAAGCTTTTATCGGGTAAAATATTAAAGTCAGCTGAATTAGCTTATAAAACTTATGGAAAATTAAATAAAAATAGTTCTACTAAATATTGATCTCTTATATCCGAAATCTTAGAAACTGATTTTCCTTTTGCTTGATTTTTTGTTCCCAAAATAAGTCTTGAAGATAATTTCTTAGATAATTTTGGAGCTTTTAACTTAGTCCAAGGTAATTTTAAAGCAGGGCCAAATTGTTCAAGCATATGTTTCATTCCTGTTTTTCCACCTGCAAGATGAAAAGTTAAAAATGTACCCATTAAAGACCATCTTAATCCTGGTCCATCTTCAATTGCTCTATCTAATTCCTCTGTATTTGCATATCCTTCTTTTATAATATGCAGACCTTCTCTCCATAAAGCTTCTTGCAATCTGTCAGATAAGTATCCAGGTAATTCTTTTTTTACCATGATTGGATTCATGGAAATCGATTTGTAAAATTTTTTAGCTAAGTTTAAATTTTTTCTTGAGGTTCTTTTACCTGGAACAATTTCCACGGCAGGTAAAAGATAAACAGGATTAAAAGGATGTCCAATTATACCTCTCTCAGGATTTTTACATCTCGAGTAAATTCTTGTTGGCAATAAACCTGAAGAGCTTGAGGAGATTATTGAATTTGCTTTTGCATATTTTCCAATTGTACTTATCAATTTAGTTTTTAAAGAATAATTTTCTGTTGCACACTCTTGAATAAAATCTGCATTTTTTAAAGCTTCTTCAATGGATGTGAAAAATTTAAAATTTTTTAAATTAAGCTTTTTTTTATTAAAAAGTTTTTTTACGTATGGCCAGGTTCTTTTAATTTCAGCTAATAAATTTTTTTTAAGCTTTAAATCTTGATCAAATGCATGAACTACTTTATTATGAGCTAAACATCTAATAATCCATCCAGTGCCAATTACACCAGTACCTATTATTGCTACTTTTTTTATTTTATTCACTCTTAATTTA
>CACJRK010000031.1 GCA_902595795.1 uncultured Pelagibacteraceae bacterium | reverse complement strand
GTTAATTAAAAATCTAAGATTTTTTTAGAACCATCGCTATATGTAAACTCTACTTGCTTTTTTGAAATGCTTTTTATTGATGTAAATCCATCATATTCAGCGATAAAGTCATTTAATTTTTTTCTACCTTTTTTACTCATTTTTTTTCCTGGAGCATTTACACCAACATCAATAATCAACTCAGCTCCGTTCAAAAATGCATTCACCCAAGCTTTTACTGGAGGGCCACATGTCATAGCTTCGGTTAACCAAATAGGTTTATTAACATTTACACTTTTTAATAATGCAGCAAATTCATCGACCCATAACTCTTTATCACACTGCCCGTCAGGACCACTTATGTGATGGATATTTGCTATATCAAAATGATCTTTAATTTCTGGTAAAACTGATTTCCAATATTTTTTATTTTCAGGAAACATTCCTGCGGCACCAGCCATAACAATCACAGCATCAGTTTGCTTTTCTTTAATTACTTTTGAGGAAAAATTGAAAATTTCAATAAAATCATCTTCACTGCCTTTAAAGAACATTTTAAACTCTGGTTCATTCATTATATCCCAATATTTAATTGGTTTAGTTAATCCTGGCATATCATTTGAACCATCTCCATCATAACGATCAATTAAATTTAAAAGGAAATTTTTATAGTCATCCATTGAACAAGGTTTGCTCAAATATTTAGTAAAACGTTTACCAAAAGGACTTTTTGCTTTTTTTCTTTTACAAGATTTTTGCTCCCAATTTGCATGAGGCCAAATAGTTGCTAAGATTATTTGATTATGTTCTTGAGCGTAAATTACTTGTGCATCAGCTTCTTCCCAGGAAAAGCTCCCTTTTTCTCTCTCAATATGATTCCAAATAAAAGGTCCTGGATGAGGTCTAACCCACTGGCCATCTTTACCTCTCATCTTTTCGTCTCTCATTTCTGTTAATTCCCCAAATCGAGATTCAGAAAATGATTTATTGGCTAATAAATTGAGTAAAATAAAAATAAAAATTAAAATTCTTATCATTTAATTTTTAGTTTGGTGGATCTCCTCCTGGTCCTCCTGGTGGATCTCCTGGTGCACCTGGTTGACCTGGACCGCCTGGATCTCCTGGTGCACCTGGTTGACCCATTGCACCTTCAACAGCACCACCAATATCTCCTATAGCACCACCCATCATATCTCCGCCCATGGCACCACCCATGTCGCCCATAGGTCCACCATCACCCATGGCACCACCCATGTCGCCCATTGGACCCATATCTCCTGGACCAGCTGCGCCACCTGCCATTGCACCAGCCATAGCTCCGCCCATACTTCCAGACATTCCTTCCTTCATAGCGCCACCCATTGCTTTACCCATGTCACCTTCACCCATTCCGCCAACTCCCATTGCTGCTCCCATCGCATGAGAACCCATTGCTGAAGCTGCTACTCCTTGTGCGGACATGGCTGCCCCCATTGCAGCGCCTGCTAATCCTTCTCCTACTTCATTTGCTGCGTTTGCTACTGATCCTATTGCAGCACCAGGGTCTATACCTGTACCCATTGCAGCTGAAACTTGTCCCAAATTCATTCCACCACTTATTGCACCACCTTCTAAACCTTCAGGTGCTCCTCCCATAATATCTCCTAATTTTGCACCTTCTGGAGTTCCAGCAATTCCCATGCTAGCTGCCATTTCAGGATTCATTTGTGCATCTAAATTCATTTCACCCATTCCAACCATTCCTCCACTCATAGCTGCTAGTCCCATGTCACCACCTTCCATTCCCATGGCGCCACTTAAACCTTTCATTCCTTCAGCTCCCATTGCAGCCATAGTTCCCTGGTTAACTAATCCAACTTCCATCATGTCTCCCATTTGACCAGCGGATAAATTTCCTGTTTTTGCTAGATCAGCAACACCTTGAACAGCTTTACTTCCAAGTCCAGCAACGTTAGTTGACATTACGGCAGTTAAATCCATTCCAGCCATTCCAGCAGCTCCCATACTCGCAACCATTCCAGGAGTTAATCCTGTTTGTGCAGCCATATCAGCCATTCCTAATTTGTCCATTGTACCCATGTCCATACCTGTCATATTAGCCATTGCATCGCCCATCTCAGCTTTACCCATTCCTTGCATGACATCTCCCATCATCATTCCTGCTGGTTGATCACCTGTCATCATACTGCCCATAGCTAAAGCAGTCATTCCTTCAGGAGGAGCCATTGCACCAGGTAAACCTCCAGCTAAAGCTGGTTTGGCCATGATCATTGCGCCCATCATCATACCAGATTCACTTATATTTTTAGGCATTTCTAAAGCTTCTGGTGAAGTCATATTATTTGCAAATGAATCTTTCATCTCCATTCCTTTTTGAATAGCATTTTTTTCGCTAGGTGCTTTTCCAGATATAGCTTGGCTTATCATTCCAACACTTCCTGTCATTGCGTTTGCAATACCAACTTCAGGATCAGCAAAAGCAGTAGATAAAGTTTGGGCCATTTGTTCCATTCCCATATCAGCCATAGCTTTACCAATTTCTTTCATACCTTCAATACCAGTCATCCCTTTGGCCATATCTGTCATGCCTTCAATTCCTATATTGGCCTCCATACTTTTCATCATATCTTCGCCCATACCTTTTGCACTCATGGTTGCTACTAAGGCGCCTGTCATTGTTTTGCCCATTTGACCCATCGCCTCTGGATTAGCAGCTAACGTCTCTAGTGCAGCTGTTGCAGCACCTACTGGTAAAGCATCTAAAGCTCCTGCCATCATTGCAGGATTCATTCCCATTTCAGCTACATTCATAGAAGCAAAATCTCCAGGTTTAAAATTTTCCATATCAAAATTAGCTGAGCCAGTTATTGATTGCATATCTACCATTCCGGCAGTTGCCAGTCCTTCCATCGCAGCTCCCATTCCAATCCCTTGTTCATCAAGATTGCTCATCATTCCTTTTGCATCAAAACCTGCAGCACCTAGTGCATTCATTTGTCCAGCCATTTTTTGGAGAGATACAACTTTTCCTGCGCCCATTTGTCCAGCAATACTTGATAATGCAGCCATTTCTTCAGGAGAAAAATCTTTTGCAAAATCTATACCTGACATATCAAGAGCGTTTGGATCAGGGATAGCTCCTAAAGCCATATCAGTAACACCTTCAACTAAAGACATTGCTTGAACAGCAGAAGTAATATCTCCTTTTGCTAAACTTTCCGTAGCAAACGCCATTGCATTTTCAGCTTGGGATATAGATACATCTAAAGCTTTACCAATATCACTTTTAGCTTCACCTAAAGCTTCTGTTGCCCCCGAAATATTTTCGGCAACTTTACTTGCATCTGAAGCTAATTGATCAGCTGCAGCTTGAGCTGAACTTCCTGCTGCCTCTGAAATTCCTGACATAGATGCAATATCATTAGCTTTTGCAGCTGAGTTGAAAAATAACAAAGATATGAAAAAAATTTTAATTAAAATTTTTATTATCATTAATTACCCTCTTCTATTTTTTCTTGAGCTTTAATTGTAGCTGCTCTTTGAGCATTAACTTTAGCTGTAGCAATTTGTTTTTTTAAATTAGCTAAAACTACTGCTCTTTCTGCAATTTCTGGAGTAAGTTTTTTTGCTTTCTTTTTCTTTTTCTTTTTATTTTTTTGATATGCAGCTTTTAGCATTTTACCTGTTGCCCAAAATTTTAAAACAGCCTCGGATGTTTTGGCTTTTGGTGAAATATTTAAACTCATCCTCATTGCTTCTCTTCCTTTTTTAAGCCCTTCAAGAGTTTCAACCTTTGCTTTTTTATCATTGAGCATTTCGTTAAATAAAGCTTCAAAGTAAGCCATGTCTCTAATCATTAAATGCTGATATTTATTTAGTTTTGATTTTCCTTTTACGAATCTTTGATAAACTTTTTTTCCAGCTTCTCCTTGTTTTTTTTTACTTGTGTTCTGTTTTATATGAAACATTCCTTCAGGATAATTAACTTCTTCGTGTATGAAAGCCGCTGGTCTTTCACTTTCTGGCCAGTCCGCCATTGTTTCATATTTTTTACAATAGATACAATCTTTCTCTTTTTCTTCTTTTTTGTCCGCTTCTACGTTGGATATAAATGAAATTAAAACTAAAAAAACAGTTAGTAATTTTATTGTTTTGATGGCAGATCTACTGCCAATTAATTCACCTGGCTAAACCTTTCATGTTAATACCCTACAACTAAATTTGAAGCTAAAACAGCATTCTTTAATCAACAAAACAATGAGTTACAAAAAAATTTCAATTAAAAATTGTAAATAGTAATTTTTCAGAGATAATTAATTAAAAAGAAATAATTTTTGTTTAATTATACTTAAACTTTAAATAATTTATCAGATAAATTTTGTAAATCTTCTCCCCAAAAAACTTCTTTTTGAATATTTTTAAAATCTGTATCAAATACAGTTGACATTGCTGAAGCATAAATTGATCTTGAATCTATTGTAGAATTTAAATCTCTTCCTTCAAATAATTCTTTTTTCTTTAGTCCTGGCCAATCTGTATGCACTTGTGCTTTTTTAATCAATCCACCTGCCATTAAGATAACTGAGCCATAGCCATGCTCTGTTCCATTGCTGCTGTTCTGTTTAATCGTTCTTCCAAATTCCGTTAGAGTTATAATTAAACTGTTATCAAAAGCTTCCTTAGTCATCGATGATTTTAGGGATCTAACAATATTATCATAATCTGATAAGCAATCTGCATGAGCACCATCTGTTGCACCTTGTGCAGCATGAGTATCAAAACCATCAACTTCAAATACTGCAACTTTAGGTCCATCAGGTTTTGACAGCTCTGTGCCAGCACTTGAAGCTAAAATCCAAGCATCATCTCTTGATCTATTATTAAAATCTCTTGTTAAAATTATTTCTAAATTGTCACTTAATAATTCTTCATCATGCTCTTTGTATGCTTTTTGAATTAATTCTAGAGTAGAAGGATATGGTAGACTGCGACCTACAGGAAAATAATTATTGTTCATAGGTACACCTCTAATCAATAAAGGCATTGGGAGAGCCAAAGCTAATCCTTGTCCTGTTAATCCAGCTGTTTTCATTCCTCGTCCAAGCCAACCTGTTTTTTCTTGATATGGTATTTTGCCACCAGACTCCATTAAATTTTGACCATCAAAATGAGATCTACCTGTGTAAGGAATATTTGTTGCATGTACTGCAGCACTTAAGTTTTGATCCCAAAGATTTTTAAATGTTTTTAATGCTGGGTGTAAATCAAAATCCGATGTTAATTTTAAAGTTTTTTCAAGATTAATTTTACTTCTTAATTTTTCAAAATTTTTATCACCTTTAATTGGAATTGCGCACAAACCATCCATGCCTCCACGTAACATAATTATTACTAAATTTTTTTTTGATGCTGAGGCATTGGCTGGTGCTCCAAAACCAGCAAAATACAATGAAGTAAGAGCTGTAGTTTTTAAAAAATCTCTTCTTGATATCTTCATGCTTTTAAAAACTCCGGATGGTTAAAAAGCAAGGTATGTTTTTCAACAGCTCTGTTTTTTTGATTAATATATTTGATTATTTTACTTGGATTATCAAAATTTTTTTCAACAATACTCTGATAATATTCTGCATTTTTATCATTTTCCATTTTTGAAAAATTATAACTTGCTTTTGCATATACAAGTCTTCTAATTAATAATTCTGGTGAAACCCAATCATCAGAATGGTCTGACCAACCATTTGGTTGTTTTGCTCTGTAAGGATGATGGCCAATATTTCTTAAAATTCGTTCAGGTTCTCGTTGTGAGTCAAATGGTTTTTGACCAAGTTCATATTTGTCCATAAGATCAGTTGAAGGTGGCCAATTTAAATCTGCAATTTTTGCAACCTGTATTAACCAATTTTCAGGAGTTTGAAATTTTTTATATTTATTATTGTAATCAAATGCTACTTTTATTGCCGCCTTGTGTATTTCTGGCAAATGTCCATCAGAATTTTTGAAAGCATCTATAATAGGTTGTTTCATATCTTTCGTTGGTTCATCTGTAATTAAATATCTGCAAAGTCTTTCAGCAACAAAATCTCTACAATTAGGATGATTTACTAAATCCTTTATCACAGCAGCTAGACCTTTTTTTCCTCTTTTATACACTTTTCCTAAAACATTTTTTTTTCCTCTTTGATGGTACTCAGAATTAAACCAGACATTACCTGTTTCTAGATTTTGTTTACTCCATTTATGCTGCCAGCCTGTCATAACATATGCTAATTGAATAACATCTTCTTGTGTATAACCAGCTTTAGGTGAAACTGTATGTAGTTCTAATAATTCTCTCGCATGGTTTTCGTTGATTGTTGCAGGTTTTTTTTTCCTTCGTCTCCATTCTTCACCAGCTGTAACACTCTTTGGTCCTGCACTTTCGCTATTATCTAGATGATGGATCATTGCCCAAGAAGTTGTGACTTCATAAACCATTTTTTCAAATGATTGGTTTAAATTTGGTCGAATAATTTCTCTTTGATATGCGCCTGTTGAGTAATTTGCTAAAAAATCTTTTTCACTTATTGCAAAAAAATTTCCCCAAAACATCCATAGTTTTGCTAAAACTGGATGACTACTATTAATTCCTTCATTATGTCTAATCGAAATTTCTAAAGACTCCCAAAACTTTTGTCCCGTCTTATGTCTTAGGATATCCTTATTAGTTTTATAAAGTGTCTTGTTGTCTTTATACTTTTTTCTTAATACTTTTCTGTCACCATAGACCCAATCTCTATAATGTTTTCTTAATTCTTTTTCGGAATATATTTTGCCTCTCCAAGATAATTCTGGTATATCATTTACTTGATGAAGAGCCCACTTTAGAGGATCAGAGGGAGCTTCTTCATAAGGACCAATTCCAAAAGCAACTTTCCTAAAAAAACTTTTCATGATTTATTTTATTTTATCAATATTGTGGATATTTATTAAAGAATTATTAAATTCATCAATATTTTCTCTCAAAGCTAAACTAGAAATTGAATAAATCATCATCAACAAGAATACTAAAGGTAGTGATGTGATTACGGATGCATAGCTTTTAATTAATAAAATATAAAAAACTATAAATAATGCTGAACGAATTAGAACCATTTTTCTAAAAACGCTTATTATTGAAAGAGAATGTTTTAACAAATTAAAAAAGCTCATCTTAGATGGGCCAAAGTATCGTGTGCCTCTTATAGATGGCATTGAAATTAAATTTTTATCAATTTTTTTTAAAGATCCTGAAAAACTATTCCAAGTAGCTTTCTCATCTAACATTTTTTTAACTGTTATTTTAGAAAGACAGGTAAAATTTCCAAATTTTATTAATTGTCCAGTAAAAGCGAAAGTTAAAAATTTGTGAAATTGATAACAAGTTTTAAAAATTAAACCTTCAGATCTTTTTACTCTTTCGCCTATAATAGATTTGCCATCAGATTGTTCAGAAAGTTCAATAAAAGTTTTAATTTCCTCAGGTCTATCTTCTCCATCCCCATCCATCGGAATAACAAAATCAAATTCTTTTTTTTCAAAAATATATTTCAAGCCCAATGCAATACATCTCGTATGTCCTCTATTTTCTTTCATATTAACTATCTCGATCGAGTGAATATTTTCAATGTTTGGATAAGTATCAATTACCTGTTGAGAGGATGCATCATTTATAACAACTAATGAAATCTCATGATTTAAATCTTTTATTTCATTATTAATATTTTCTATTAGTAATTTTAAAGACTCTCTATCGTTATAGATTGGAATTAATATTACATATTTCATCTATCTTGATCCTACACAAATATTATCAAGACACATATAATCTTTCAATTGATCAAGTTTTTCTCTTTGAACAGATCCCTCCCAAACAGGTCTAGAATTTAAATGATAAGACAAATTTCCTGCATTCCATTCATCTCCTAGAACTATGTTTATAGTGGATTTAAATTGTTGATCCCAAGCGTATTGGGTTTTTATTGCAATTTCTTTTCCAAGATAATCAGTTCTCTTGTCATCTTTTGAAATTGAAATGTAGACATAAAGCACTGGAGACAAAAAGAAAAAGAACATAAATCCAATAATGAATGGTTTTAATTTTTTAAGATTTATTTGATTTTGAAATAAATAAACAAATAAAGTGCCAAAAAATAAGTAGAATGGTGTCATCCACATAGTTCTTATTTTTGATCCAGTTATCAACGAAGTTAAAAACATCAAAACAATTGGTAAAATATTTATAGCTAATAAAAATAGTAACTTTTTATCTTTAAAATTTAATTTAAATTTAAATTTTTTAACTAATAACCAAACCAAAATAAAAAATGGAATTATTATTCCCAATTGTTTAAGTAAAAATATTACAGGAAACTTAATATGATCAATTAAGCTGGATTGTTCTAAGCCAGTTCTTGCTAGTCCATAAGTAAAAGTAATAAAATCATTATTATTTAACCAAATTAAATGTGGAACTAAAATAACTAGAAATACTTCAAGTGTTATTAGATATTTAAAATCAAATTTTCTCTCTTTTTTTATAAAAATT
>CACJRK010000030.1 GCA_902595795.1 uncultured Pelagibacteraceae bacterium | reverse complement strand
TTACCACAAACGCACAACTCAGTCCTAGAGCTATGATTAGAAAAATTATTATTGGTAAGTAATCTATAAGAAAATCAGATAACATTGATGTGTATATATCATTTTTTGTTTGTTGTTGAAGTGTATATACGTCACATTTTTAATAAAAAAAAAGTCAATAAATTCAATTATTTACAGTAACTAAGCTGAAAAACTTAATAATATCAGTAATTTAGCTATTTAATTCAAAAATATCAATAAAGTGGCGGGAGTGAAGGGACTCGAACCCTCGACCTATCGCGTGACAGGCGATCGCTCTAACCAACTGAGCTACACCCCCCCTTATCTATATTTGGTGGGCGGTAAAGGACTCGAACCTTTGACCCCCTCGGTGTAAACGAGATGCTCTACCAACTGAGCTAACCGCCCATTACCAAATTTATGTGTTTTATATCCTTTAGAAAACCTACGTCAAGATCTATTAATGCTTGAAATTCCCTAAATTTCTTACTTTTTTTATCTTTTAGATTAACGCTGATTTTCTAAAAACCACCCCCATATTACTTTTATTTTCAAAATTATTTTTTTCTTTCTTAGAAATAGGTCTAAATACATAATATAAAAAAAAACTAAAGTTAAATAAGAATGTAAGACTCAACTATTGATATAATTTATTGAATACTAGCTTGGGATTTATCGTCTTTTTTAGATATATCTACCTCAACCCACTCAGTTGGTTTAAGTTCTTTTGTCAGAGAAATTTTTACTACCTGATCAGCGTATTCTACCGGAGTTATTTTGATATCATCAATAATTTTTTTTGGCATATCAATTAAATCTTTCTCATTTTCTTTTGGTATTAAAACTTCTTTAATTCCTGCTCTATGAGCCGCTAATAATTTTTCTTTTAAACCACCAATTGGCAGAACTTGACCAGTCAAAGTTACTTCTCCCGTCATTGCTATATCTCTTCTTACAGGAATATTGGTAATTGACGATACGATAGAAGTTACCATTCCTATTCCTGCCGAAGGACCATCTTTAGGAGTCGCACCTTCTGGAACGTGTATATGAAAGTCTTTTTTCTCAAATATAGGTGGAATAATACCATATTCTAAGCATTTTGATCTCACAAAAGATTTAGCCGCTTTCACAGATTCCTGCATAACATCACCTAATTTACCAGTGATTTGCATTCTACCTTTACCTGGCATAGTAACAGTTTCAATTTTTAAAATTTCACCACCATACTCTGTCCAAGCAAGTCCTGTAACAATACCGACTCTATTTTCAGATTCAAGTTCACCAAACTTAAATTTAGGAACTCCTAAAAATTCTGATAAATTTTTATTATTTATTCCAACTTCTTTTTCTTCACCGGCAACAATTTTTTTAACAACCTTCCTTGCAAGTTTAGAGATTTCTCTTTCAAGATTTCTTACTCCTGACTCTTTTGTATACCCTCTTATTACTTCTTTTATGATATCATCACCCAACTTCATTTCTTTTTCTTTAACACCATTATCTTTTATTTGTTTGGGTAATAAATATTTATTTGCAATGCTTATTTTTTCATCCTCTGTATAACCAGCTAATCGTATAACTTCCATTCTATCTAAGAGTGGTGGTATTATATTTAGTGTGTTAGCAGTAGTTACAAACATTACGTCTGATAAATCATAGTCAACTTCTAAATAATGGTCATTAAAAGTTGTGTTTTGTTCTGGATCCAGCGCCTCTAATAAAGCAGAAGAAGGATCGCCCCTATAATCATTTCCTATTTTGTCAATTTCATCTAATAAAATTAATGGATTTTTAGTCCCAGCCTTCTTCATCATCTGAATAATTTTACCAGGTAATGATCCTATATATGTTTTTCTATGGCCTCTTATCTCTGCTTCATCTCTCATGCCACCAACTGACATTCTAACAAATTCTCTATTTGTTGCTTTAGCTATTGATTTACCGAGTGAAGTTTTTCCAACTCCTGGAGGCCCTACTAAGCATAAAATTGGTCCTTTGATTTTTTCCATTCTTTTTTGAACAGCTAAAAATTCAATTATTCTCTCTTTAACTTTTTCCAATCCATAATGATCTTTATCAAGAATATTTAAAGCTTTTGTTAAATCTATATCAACTTCACTTTTTTTATGCCAAGGAAGTTCAGTCATCCAGTCTAAATAATTTCTTACTACTGTAGCTTCAGCAGACATTGGACTCATATTTTTTAATTTTTTTAATTCTTGAAGACATTTTTTCTCAACCTCTTTAGGCATCTTAGCCTTAGTGATAGCTTTATTAAGACTAGTAGTTTCATCTTTACCATCTTCAATTTCACCAAGTTCTTTTTGGATTGCTTTTAATTGCTCATTTAAATAATACTCTCTTTGAGTTTTTTCCATTTGAGTTTTAACTCTGCCTCTTATTCTTTTTTCAACACCAATAATGCTTGTTTCGTTTTCCATTATTTTAATAATTGTATTTAATCTCTTCTTCACGTCGACAGTTTCAAAAATTTGTTGTTTTTCAGAAATAGTAGCAGTGATATGTGAGGCAATGTTGTCTGCGATTTTAGATGAGTCTTTTAATTCTTTAATAGTATTGATTATCTCATTTGAAACTTTTTTATTAATAGATGATAATTTTTCTAATCTTCTAACAGCAGTAGTAGCTAGGGGAATTAAATCCTCATTTTTATCAGTCACGTCATGAAAGTATGTATAATCGCAAGTTATAAATTTATCATTATCCTTAAAATCTATAATTTTAACTCTTTTAATACCTTCAACCAAAACCTTTACTGTACCATCAGGTAATTTTAAAAGTTGTAGAATGCTCCCTTCACAACCGTACATAAAAATATCTGTTTTTTTAGGATCATCTATTTCTGAGTTTTTTTGAGTTACAAGAATAATTTTCTTATCTTTTTTCATCACCTCATTTAATGCTGAGATAGATTTATCTCTACCAACAAATAAAGGGATTACCATGCTTGGAAAGACAACTATATCTCTCAATGGTAATAACGGTAATGATATTTTAACATCCATAGTATTAATATGGATATTATATTTTATATTGCAATATCTTTTTATTACTTATTAAGGATATTAAGCCGCTGTTGTCTTGCTAGACTTAGATTTGTTATCACTTTTTGAATGAACTAATATAGGCTGTGTTTGGCCCTTGGCAGCACTTGCATCAACAATAACTTCCTCTATGTTATCTTGGCTAGGAAGGTCATACATAGTTTTTAATAAAATATTCTCTAGAATAGATCTTAAGCCTCTTGCGCCTGTTTTTTTCTTAATTGCTTTTTGAGCAACTTCTTTTAAAGCGTTTTCTTTAAATATTAATTTTGCTCCATCTAACTTAAATAATTCTTGATATTGTTTAGTTAATGAATTTTTTGGTTCAAGTAAAATTTTAATCAAAGACTTTTCATCTAAATCTTCAAGAGTTGCGATCATCGGCAATCTACCTATAAATTCTGGTATTAGTCCAAATTTTAACAAATCTTCAGGTTCAAGTGTTTTCATCCACTCACCTGCTTTTTTATCTTGTGTATTTTTTACATCGGCACCAAAACCAATTGAAGATCCTTTGTCTCTTTGAGATATAATTTTATCTAAGCCGGCAAAAGCACCTCCACAAATAAAAAGTATATTTGTTGTATCTACTTGTAAAAATTCTTGCTGAGGATGTTTCCTTCCACCTTGTGGTGGAACACTTGCAACTGTTCCCTCCATAATTTTTAGTAGGGCTTGCTGGACACCTTCTCCAGAAACATCTCTAGTAATTGATGGATTCTCTGATTTTCTACTTATTTTATCTACTTCATCAATATAAACAATACCTCTTTGTGCTTTTTCAACATTGTAATCTGAAGCTTGTAATAATTTTAAAATTATATTTTCAACATCTTCACCTACATAACCTGCTTCAGTTAAAGTAGTTGCGTCTGCCATTGTAAAAGGAACATCCAAAATTCTTGCAAGAGTTTGGGCCAATAATGTTTTCCCACACCCTGTAGGACCCACTAAGAGGATATTTGATTTTGCAAGTTCTACATTTTTACTAGTTTTATTTTCGTAATTTAACCTCTTGTAATGATTATGTACTGCAACAGATAATACTTTTTTTGCATGAGGTTGACCAATTACATAATCATCTAAAACTGCACAAATTTCTTTCGGAGAAGGTAGGCCATCTTGATGTTTTACAAATGTATCTTTACTCTCCTCTTTTATAATATCCATACATAACTCAACACACTCATCGCATATAAATACGGTAGGACCAGCGATCAGTTTCCTCACTTCATGTTGACTCTTTCCACAGAAAGAACAATAAAGAATATTTTTATTATTATTTGTCATATTAAATTTATAAACGAATCAATTAAGTTACTTTATTACAGAAAACTCGTACTAATCAAGTTTGGATTTATAATGAATCAATATGTTGTGTATTAAGATCTTTTTTCTACAACTTCATCAATAAGACCAAAATCTTGTGCTACATCTGGAGTCATAAAATTATCTCTTTCAAGAGCAGATTTAATCTCTTCAACACTTTTACCTGTATGTTTTGAATAAATTTCATTAAGTCTTTTCTTTAAAGACAAAACTTCATTTGCATGTATTTCAATATCTGTTGCTTGACCCTGAAAACCTGCTGATGGTTGGTGAACCATTATTCTTGAATTTGGTAGCGAAAATCTTTTTCCTTTAGTTCCTGCTGAAAGCAAAAAAGAGCCCATAGATGCTGCTTGACCGATGCATAAAGTAGAGATAGCTGGTTTTACATATTGCATTGTATCATAAATACCAAGACCAGCTGTAACTAAACCTCCTGGACTATTTATATATAAATATATTTCTTTTTTTGGATCTTCAGCCTCTAAAAATAATAGTTGAGCTGTAACTAAAGAAGCAACATTGTCATTAATCTGACCAGTCAAAAAAATAATTCTCTCTTTTAATAATCGAGAATAAATATCATAAGCCCTCTCGCCTTTGCTAGATTGTTCAACTACCATTGGCACAAGATTGCTCATTTGTTCTGATAATTTTGTTGTCATAAATTGATTCGTTCTACTTATACAACTTGAGATTACTTTTTGCTAACTTTTTTTGTCTTTTTAACCATTGGCTTAGATTTTGCCTTTTTGGTAGCTGGTTTTTTTTCTTTATCAGATGCAGTTGATGATTTTTTCTTAGTATCTTGTTTTTCTTCCTCTTGACCATGATCGTGCTCATGTTTATGAGCCTCTTTTAAGATTTTTTCTGCTTCATCTTTTGAAATTTCTTTTTTATTAGCTTTTCCTTTTTCTTTAATTAAATTTAAAATTTTCTCCTCATATACTGTTCCTCTTAAACTTGCTAATGCAGATGGATTTTTTTGATAAAAATCCATAACCATTTTTTCTTGTCCTGGCATCATTCTAAGTTGTTTTTGTACTTCAGCTTGAACTTCTTGTTCTGTAACTTTAATTTGATTTTTTTCACCAAACTCATTTAAGATTAATCCAGTCTTAATTCTAATTTTTGCTTTATTCTCAAAATTTTTTTTATTTTTCTTCGCCTCTTCTGCAGACATACCTTGAGAAAGAATTTTTATTTCCTCTTCAACTAAGTTTTCAGGAACTTCATCTATTTTTATTTTCTCTATTTCTTTTAGAATTTGATTTTTAGATAATTGATCTAGAGAATTTTTATATTCATCATTAATTTGTTTTGAGATTAACGTTTTTAAATCTTTTAAATCTTTTGCTCCTAAATTTTTTGCAAAATCATTATCAATTTTTACTTCTTCTGATTGTTTAACGCTTAAAATTTTACAATTAAATTTAGCTTTTTTATTTACTAATTCTTTTTCAGGGAAATTTTCTGGCAAAGTTGCTTCTACAATTTTTTCATCATCTTTCTTAACTCCAATCAATTGATCGTCAAAACCTTTTAAGAATAAATCTTTACCCAAAGTTAGCTGGGTATTCTTTCCTTCACTTCCCTTAAAATCTTTTTCATCAACTGTTGCTTTATAATCTAAAGAAACTAAATCACCTTTTTTAGCTTTTGTACCAGCACTAACTTCTTTAAAATTTGGTTGTTTTTTAGCTATTTCTTTTATTCTTTTATCAGTTTCACTTTCTTCAATTTTTACTGTGTATTCATTAAATTTAATATTTTCTAAAGATTTGATTTCTACTTTTGGTAATTCTGTTACAGATAAAACGTACTCTAAATCTTTGTCTTCACCATATGTTTTTAAATCTAACTTCGGTTGACCAGCTGGTTTTATTTTATTTTCTTCAAGTGCTTTAGCTGATGTTTCTTTTAAAACTTTATCTAAAACTTCTCCAAAAACAGCTTTACCAAATTGTCTTTTTAAAATTTCTTTTGGAACTTTACCTGGTCTAAAACCTTTAAGATTTACACTGCCTTTGATCTCTTCATATTTTTCATCTAGGTAAGAGTTCATTGTCTCTTTATCTATAAAAATTTTAAGATCTTTGTTTAAACCTTTTTTATTTTCTACTGTAACTTTCATAATTTTTTAATGGTAGGGCGAAAAGGACTCGAACCTTCACATGTTGCCATATTGGTTCCTAAGACCAACGCGTCTACCAATTCCGCCATCGCCCCACAAATTACGTGGTTTTATATATTATTGAAACTATTTGTCCAATGACAATTGTTGAAAAAATAACTATTTATCATTCAATTATTATATTAATTTAAAAAAATGATTGTTTCACCTTGTATAAGTATTTGTAAAACTGACCCGTCTACGGGTTATTGCTACGGTTGTGCTAGAACAATTGAGGAAAGAAAAATATGGAAACAGCCAGAAACTTCAGATGAATGGAAAGAAAATAATATAAAAGAAATAAAAGAAAGATTATCTGGATGGCAATTGGATAGTTTTAATGAATCTTATGAACATAAGAAAAATAATGGTATATCTCTATTCAAAAAAAAACTAATTAAAGAATAATATAAAATATGAATAAAGTAAAAATTGTAAGTATTATTTATGCTATAGGTATAATTATTGGTGCATTATTCTTTGATATTTGGGGTGCAAATACAACGCCTTTAAAAACCTTGTCTGTATTTGCATGGACAATAATATTTATTATAGCTTTGTTTTTTGTAGACAAGAATGAGAGAAAATAAATTTTTAATTTTTTTTTTTTCATTTTTTTTTATATCCTTTAATTCTTACTCAGAAATTATTGTACTGAGCAAATGCAATCATAAAGAGGACGGCTTTTTAAAAAACGAGTATATTTTAAACCTTAATGAATTAATTATGACAAGAAATTATGTTTATAATGATAAAACATATCAAAAATATAGAGTGACAGATTTAAACGTAAAAAAGAAAAACTCATATGTAAGAAATATTTATGAAAAGAATGGAAAGATACTTACATTAAAACATGGATATCCACAGTTTTATACTCAAATTTTATTTGAAAAAGATAAACCAGAAATATTTGTAAAGGCTGTTTTAAATGATGTTGAAAGTTTATCTAAAATCTCAACCTGTAAAAAAATAGAAAAATTTGATCAACAGAGTTAATTTTTATTTTTTTTTTCTTCTTTATTTTTAATAAGAAATTTTTTCTTTAGTTCAAATCTGCTGTTTGTAATATTTGAGCGATGCTTTGCGTATGCTTGTTTTTGTGCTTGTCTCATAGCTTTTTTTGATGACATAATTTATTAATTAATATTCAATTTTTAAAGTATCAATAACTTTTAAACTCTTATCTGATACGACAATCTCTCCAGATGAAGGCGTATAATTTAAAATTTCAGAAATGACAACATAATGTGTTACAAAAACTAAATTATGATTTTTATCCCAATTACCTATAAATCGATCAAAATCAATTATTTGTTTTTTTCTATTTTTAGCAAATTTTGAACTATAAAAAGAGTTAAGAAAATTTTTTGTTTCATATTTTTTAAAAGCAATAGATGCAGTTTCTTTGCATCTACACCATTCACTAGAGTAAACTTTTTCAATTTTAATTTTATTTTCCTCAAAAAAATTGCCAATTTTTTGTGATTGAATTCTACCACTATCACTTAAATTTCTTTGAGTAATACAATCATTAATATCAAAATTATCAGGATCACCGCCACCTGGAGCATAAGCATGCCTTATGAAAATTAACTTTCCACCATTTTGTAATTCATTAATTAAAGTTTGTTTTGAATCTGCTTTAACTGGAGGATTAATACATATAAATATTACAATTAAATAATTTAAAAATTTCATTTATGAATATTAGAATAGATAATTTAAATAAAACAATTCTTAAATGTAAAAAATGTCCAAGACTTGTTAATTTTATAAAAAAAATTTCAAAAGAAAAAAGAAAAAAAAACATAAATGAAACTTATTGGGGAAAACCAGTTACAGGTTTTGGTCCTTTAAATGCAAAAATTTTAGTAATTGGATTGGCCCCAGCAGCTCACGGTGGAACACGAACCGGAAGAGCTTTTACAGGTGACAAGTCTGGAGATTTTTTGTTCAAATGTTTATTTAAAGCTAAAATTTCAAATCAAGCTTATTCGTTAAATTTAAATGATGGCCTAAAATTAAATTCCACATATGTAACAAATATTTTAAAATGTGTGCCACCAGAGGATAAACCTAAACTGGAAGAGTTGAATAATTGTTCAAAATATTTTGATATTGAAATTTCTAATCTTAAAAAATTAAAAACTATTATTGCATTAGGCAAAGTAGCTTTTGATAATTGTGCAAAATTTTACAAAAAAAAATATAATTTTAATGAAAAAATTCAGTTTATTCAT
>CACJRK010000029.1 GCA_902595795.1 uncultured Pelagibacteraceae bacterium | reverse complement strand
ATTGAAAATGAATGCTCTCTTTGAACCATTTCATTTTCTGAAAATTTCATATTGTCTCTTAGGTAATCAAATCCTAATTCACTGTTTGTTGCATAAGTAACATCACAGTTATAATTTTTCTTACGCTCAAGATCATCTTGATCATTATTAATATAACCCGAGGATAAACCCAAAAAATTATATATTTGACCCATTTCAATAGAATCTCTTTTTGCCAAATAGTCATTGACCGTTACTATATGGACTCCTTTTTCATCAAGTGCATTTAAATATGCAGCGAGTGTTATGGTTAAAGTTTTTCCTTCTCCAGTTCTCATCTCAGCAATTTTGCCCTGATGTAAAGCTACACCCCCGATTAACTGAACATTAAAATGTCTTTCATTTCTTGTTCTTTTGGCAGCCTCCCTTACTAAAGCAAAAGCTTCAGGAAGTAAGTCGTCTAAAGATTTTCCACTTTTTATCTGATTTTTAAATTCATTTGTTTTTTTTGGAAAGTCGGCATCATTTAAATTTTTAAAATCCTCCTCATGCAAGTTTATTTTTTCAACAATTTTACCAATTCTATCTAGCTCTTTTTGATTACTAGATTTGATAAATTTTGTTATTAAATTTAATGGGTTAAACATGACTATTTGATTTATTCTTTACTTATATTGTTTAATATATGTATTAAATAAATAATTTAAACAATATGGGAATTAATTTAACAAATTTTTTATCATCTCAAAAAATACTAAAATGATTGATTTTCAAGACCTTGATCATCTAGATGGTCTTTCAATTTCAGTTGTTTCAGCAAATTTATATAAAGATATCAGAGATGATTTAACTATGTTTTATTTTAGAGAAGGAGCAAATTATGCTTCTGTTTATACACAGTCAAAAATATTATCTGAAAATATAAAATGGAATATCAATCAAAGACCAAAAAAAATATATTCTCTTATTATAAATACAAGAAATGCTAATGCTTTCACTGGAAAGCAAGGGTATGAAAGTTTAAAAAAAATAGCAGATTTAACCGCAAAACAGTTAAATAAAAAACAAGAAGAAGACGAGGAATATCCAAAGAAGATTTCTATTAAAAATATAATTTTTGGTTGTACGGGTACTATTGGAGAAATTTTTCCATATGAAAAAATTTCTAATAATATTCCAAATTTAATAAAAAAAATTACTTATACCCAAAATAAATTTATTTGGATGAAGGCAGCGCTTGCAATCATGACTACGGATACAAAACCAAAGTTAGCTATGGAGGAGTGTCATATTGGAAGTGAAAAAGTAAAAATATATGGAATTGCTAAAGGTTCAGGAATGATACATCCGAATATGGCCACAACACTCGCGTATATATTTACTGATGCAACTTTATCCAATGACATTTTAGGAAAGCTATTAAAAAAAAATATAACTAATACATTTAATGCTATTTCTTGTGATGGAGATACTAGTACCAATGATATGGCAACTATCTTTGCAACTAATGAGGTAAAAAATTCTCAAGTAAAAAGTGTGAATGAAAATAAAATTAAAAATTTTGATAAAGCTTTAAATAATGTACTTTTAAATTTGGCTAAAAGAGTTGTTTCAGATGGTGAAGGAGCATCAAAATTTATAACAATAAATGTTAACAAATGCAAAAATGAGATAGATGCAAAAAAAATTGCTTTTTCAGTTGCAAATTCTCCATTAGTAAAAACTGCAATTGCTGGAGAAGATCCAAATTGGGGACGAGTTATAATGGCAATCGGTAAAGCTGGGCCTAAAATCAATTTAAGTAAATTATTAATTAAATTTGGAAATATAACAATTGTAGAAGGTGGAAAATTAAATCAAAGTTACGATGAAAAACAAACAGCAAATTATATGAAATCTGATAATATAGAAATAAGTATTGAAACTTTTACAGGAAAGAAAAACTTCACAGCTTTTACAATGGATTTAACAAAAAAATATATTGAAATTAATGCTGATTACAGAAGTTAACTTATTGAAAAATCAAATTGAATAATTAACTTAGAATTATGATCAAATATAAACTTTTATGCAAAGAATGTGATTTTAAATTCGATAGTTGGTTTGCATCTTCTAATGAATATGAACGATTAAAAAAGAAAAAACTTTTGAATTGTCATAATTGTAATTCATTTAATGTTGAAAAAACAATTATGGCTCCTCAATTAATTAATAGAAAATCAAAACTAGATAAAAAAATAGATTTACAAAAATATAATAAAGTTAAAAAAACTATAATTGGTTATCAAAAATTTATTAAAGAAAATTTTAAATATGTTGGAAATAATTTTGCTTATGAGGCTAGATCAATTCATTATGATAGTAAAAAAAAATCTAAGGGAATTTATGGAAGTGCATCAAAACAAGATTTAAAAGAATTAAAAGAAGAGGGTATAGATGCTCAAATAATTCCTTGGATAGATGAGAATGAAAATTAGTTTTTAATAAACTTTCCTATATAATTTATAGATAAATCTTTGGAAATATTCCATTCATCTTTAATAATATTAAAATTCATACCGTCTAATTTATTTAGAGACAAATTGTATTTTAGTAAAATTTTTTTAAGATCCTCAGGTTTAACAAATTTTTCCCATTCGTGAGTTCCTATTGGAAGCCATCTTAATACATATTCTGCTCCAACTATTGCAAAAACATAAGACTTTAAAGTTTTGTTTATTGTTGCAACAAACATTAGTCCATTTTTCTTTAAAAGTTTTGAGCAGGATTTTAAAAAAAAATCTATGTCTTCGACATGTTCAACAATTTCCATATTTAAGATAACATCAAATTTTTTTTTAACCTCAAGTTTTTCAGGTGATGAGCATAAATAATTAATTTTTAATTTGTTTTTTTTGGAATGTAGTTTAGCAATTTTTATATTTCTATCAGATGCATCAATACCCGTTACATTTGCGCCCATTCTAGACATTGGTTCAGATAACAATCCTCCACCACATCCAATATCTAAAATATTTATTCCAGATAAAGGTTTAGATTTATTTTTTAATTTAAAATTATTAATAATATTTTCCTTTATATATTTAATTCTTATTGGATTAAATTTATGAAGTGGTTTAAATTTACCTACTGGATCCCACCATTCGTCGGCCATTTTAGAAAATTTATCTATTTCTTTTTTATTTACACTAGTCATTTAGATAAATAGTTGACATAATAATTTAGATGTATTTTATCCATTATTTATTAAATATTAATAATTAAAGCTAGCATGAAAACAGTCGTATTAAAATTTGGCGGAACATCTGTAGGAACTGTAGATAGAATTAAAAAGGTATGTAAAATAATTGCTTTTTACAAAAAGAATAAAAACAGAGTAGTTGTTGTTTCATCAGCGATGAGTGGTGTGACAAATGAATTGGTAAATAAATCTAAACTGATTAGTAACAATTTTGATAGAGCAGAATATGATGCATTAGTTTCAACTGGAGAACAAGTGTCATGCGCACTTATTGCAGGAAGATTAAAACATAATGGATTTAAGTCAAGATCTTGGACTTCTTGGCAATTACCTATTTTAACAGATGGTCCCCATTCATGTGCAAGAATTAGTTCAGTAGGTGTTAAAGAACTAAATAAATATATCAAGTCAGGCGGCATACCTATAATCACAGGCTTTCAAGGTATTAGTAACGATTTTAGAATTACCACTATAGGAAGAAGTGGATCTGATGCAACTGCAATTATGATTGCAAAATTTATTAAAGCTGATGAGTGTATAATTTATACTGATGTTGACGGAGTTTATACTACAGACCCAAGGCAATACAAAAAAGCAAAAAAAATTAAAAAAATTGTTTATGATGAAATGTTAGAAATGGCATCTCTTGGCTCAAAAGTAATGCAGCCCACATCGGTTCAAGATGCTAAGTTAAATATGATTGATATCAAGGTCAAATCTTCCTTTGTTTCAAAGAGCGGAACTTTAATTACAGGTCCTAAAAAAAATTTTAGTAATCAGATTATAACTGGAATTTCATCAACTAAAAATGATGCCAAGATCACAATTGTAGGTGTGAAAGATAGACCAGGTGTTGCTGCATCAATTTTTAAACCATTATCAAATAATCTTATAAATGTAGATATGGTAGTTCAAAACATTTCTTTAGATGGAAAAGAGACTGATCTTACATTTACAATAAAATCTGAAGATTTAAAAAAAACAGAAAAATTAATTAAACAAAATAAAAAAATATCTTTTAAAAAAATATCATTTGATAAAGGTGTTTCTAAAATTTCTATTATAGGTGTTGGTATGATAACTACACCAGGAATAACATATAGAATGTTTCAGGCTCTAGCTTCAAAAAAAATAAATATTTTAGTAATTTCTACTTCTGAGATAAAAATTTCGGTTCTAGTTTCTATTAAGCATGCTAAAAGAGCTATAGCAGCTTTACATAAAGAATTTAAATTAGACTAATTATAATGAGTGTAAGACCTTTTAGAGACATTAAAAGAAGAAAAACAAAAGTAATAAATGTTGGAAAAGTAAAGATTGGTGGTGAAAATCCTATTTCTGTTCAATCAATGACAAACACTCTTACTACAGATGTTAAAGCAACTATTAAACAAATAAATGATATAACCGAGGAGGGCGCAGATATTGTAAGAGTATCTTGTCCTGATGAGGGTTCAACGTTAGCACTAAAAGAGATAATAAAACATGTCTCAATACCGGTAGTTGCAGATATTCATTTTCATTATAAAAGAGCTATTGAAGCAGCAGAAAATGGAGCTAGCTGCTTAAGAATTAATCCAGGAAATATTGGAGATGCATCGAAGATTCATGAGGTACTAAAAGCTGCAAAGAACAACAATTGTTCTATAAGGGTTGGAGTTAACGCAGGCTCATTAGAAAAAGATATTTTAGAAAAATTCAAAGAGCCTTGTCCAGAGGCTTTAGTAGAAAGTGCTCAGAGAAATATAAAAATTTTAGAGGATAAAGATTTTTTTAATTTTAAAATTAGCGTTAAATCTTCAGATGTATTTCTTTCTATTGCAGCATACAGGCAACTATCTAAGGTTACAGATTATCCTTTACATCTTGGAATTACAGAGGCAGGTAGTTTTGTATCTGGCAGCATAAAATCATCTATTGGTCTTGGTAGTTTGTTGATGGATGGAATTGGAGATACAATAAGAATTTCCTTATCTGATAATCCAACGCAGGAAGTAAAAATAGGTAACGAAATATTAAAATCACTAAATTTAAGAAATAGAGGTGTGAAGATAATATCTTGCCCATCATGTGCAAGACAAGCATTTCAGGTGATCGATACAGTTAAAATTTTAGAAGAAAAATTAGCTCATATTAAAACACCTATAACTCTTTCCATAATTGGTTGTGTTGTAAATGGACCAGGAGAAGCCGCGATGACAGATATTGGAATTACAGGAGGGGGTAAAGGTAACAATATGCTTTATTTATCTGGTGTTCAGAATGAAAAAGTTTTAACCGAAGATATAATCAACAAGGTAATCAGCGAAGTTGAGAAAAAAGCATCTGAACTAGAGAACTAATTATGATCCCCCTAAAAACGATCGAAGATCTAATAATAAAACACTCATCTTTAGAAAAAGATTTGTCTTCAGGTAAATTAGATAAGAAGTTATTTGCAGAAAAATCAAAAGAGTATTCTGATGTAAATGAAATAATTGAAAATGCCAAAAAATATATTTCTTACGAGAATAACAAAAAAGAATTAGAAAAAATTTTGGAAGATAGTTCTACGGACAAAGAATTAAAAGACATGGCGGAATTAGAATTATCAGATTTAAAAGCTGATCACGAAATAAGTGAAAAAAAATTGAAGTTATTTCTACTTCCTAAAGATGAGGCTGATAAAAAAAATGCAATCATAGAAATCAGAGCGGGCACTGGAGGATTGGAAGCTAGCTTATTTGCCTCAGATCTTTTTAAAATGTATGAAAAAGTAAGTCATAAAAAAAAATGGACTTTAGAATTAATATCAATATCTAGAAGTGATGCTGGAGGTTTAAAAGAAGTTATAGCATCTATAAAAGGCATAAATATATACTCGACCTTAAAATATGAGAGTGGAGTTCATAGAGTTCAAAGAGTACCTGATACTGAAACTCAAGGCAGAGTTCATACATCAGCTGCAACTGTAGCAGTTTTACCTGAAGCTGAAGAAGTTGATCTTAAAATAAATGAATCTGATTTAAGGATAGATGTTTTTAGAGCGGGAGGGCCTGGTGGTCAATCTGTTAATACAACTGATAGCGCTGTAAGAATTACACATATTCCATCAGGATTATCTGTTTCTCAGCAAGATGAAAAATCACAACATAAAAATAAAGCAAAGGGTATGAAGATTTTAAGGGCAAGGCTGTATGAATTAGAAAGATCCAGGATTGATCAAGAAAGATCTCAAGACAGAAAAACAAAAATAGGAACAGGTGATAGATCAGAGCGAATTAGAACTTATAATTTCCCTCAGGGAAGAGTAACTGATCATAGAATTAATTTAACTCTTCATAAATTAGAAGAATTTTTAGAAGGGGAAGCTTTCGATGAGATGATTGAGTCATTAACACTACAAGCACAAGAAGATAGTTTGAGTAATTTAAATTAAATGAATATCCAGTCAGCAGTAATTAAAGGAACTAATATTTTAAAAAATAGTTATATTAAAACAGCTCAATTAGATACGGAAATTCTAATGGCAAAAGTTTTGAGTTCAAACCGTGAATATATTGTTTTGAATAATCTAAAAGATTTAAGTGATAATAATTTAGAGTATTTTAAAAGATTAATAAAAGAGCGTGCTAAAAGAAAACCAATTGCTTATCTTTTAAATAAAAAATTTTTTTGGGATAGTGAATTTTATGTTAATGAAAATACTCTTATTCCAAGACCAGATACTGAAGTTCTTATAGAGGAAATTTTAAGATTAACTAAATATAAAAACAAATTAAATATATTAGATATTGGGGTTGGATCGGGGTGTATTCTTTTAACTATTTTGAAAGAAAGAAAAAATTTTATTGGTACGGGTATAGATATAAGTAAAAAATCTCTAGATATATGTAAGATAAATGCTAAAAATTTTGATTTGAACGAAAGAACTAAATTTTATAAATCAGATATTGACAAATTTACACTAGGCAAATATGATCTAATTATTTCTAATCCCCCTTATATTAAAAGTTGTGATTTAAAATATTTGGAGAGAGAAATAGTTAATTATGAGCCAATATTAGCATTAGATGGTGGATTAGATGGTTTATCACAGGTAAGAAAAGTAATAAGTAAGTCATCTGAGTTGATAAAAAAAAATGGCAAATTTATTTTAGAGATTGGTTTTGATCAAAAAAATAAAGTAATTAAATTATTAAATAAAAAAGGTTTTTATATAAATAATACTTTAAAAGATCTTGCAAATAATGATCGATGTATTGTTAGTACAAAAATATAAATAAATATATGGTTACATTTAGAAATAATAACAACGCTAGAAGAAACAATTTCAGAAGAAACGATAGAAATTTTAAAAGTAATGTGGATAGACCAAAATTTGGGTCCAATTATTCAAATAATGATAATTTTAAAAGGAAAGCTCCAGGTCGAAATAATCAAAACGCTCCAAAGTTAATTGAAAAATACAATGATTTAGCAAGAGAAGCTTCTTCAGGTGGAGATAAAATATTATCTGAAAATTATCTTCAACATGCAGATCATTTTACACGAATTTTAAATGAACAGGAAAATTATAGAAAACAAAAATTTGCAGAAAATAAGTCTTCTGAAACAGAAACAATTACAAAACCTAATGAATTAATAAATAAAGTAGAAGATAAAGTTGTACCTGAAATCGAAACTGTTGTTAAAGAAAAATTAGAAGTAAACTAGTTTAAACCAATAATTTTTTCTGACTTAAGAACATCTAATTTAATTTTATTAGTTTCAAATAATTTTCTTTTTTCTCCTTTTAAAATTTTACCAGAGGGAAGTTTTAATTTCTGAGAATTAACTTTTTTTCCATTAACAATTACTTCATAGTGCAAATGTGGACCTGTAGATTTTCCAGTAGAGCCAACGTAACCAATTACTTGACCTTGTTTTACTCTTATTCCATTCTTAATTCCGCGTGCAAATTTAGACATGTGTGCATAAACTGTTTCATAAGTTGAGTTATGTTTAATTTTTACGCAGTTTCCACCTCCACCACACCAGCCAGCTTTTTTAATTACACCATCTCCAGATGCCATAATAGGAGTTCCTGTAGGTGCAGCAAAATCGGTTCCCTTATGCATTTTATTAAATCCATCAATTGGATGTTTTCTCATTCCAAATGGTGAAGATAATCTTGCGCCATTGATAGGTGTCTTCATTAATGCTTTCTGCACACTTTTTCCATTTTTATCATAATGACCTTCGCTGCCTTCTTCGTTAAAAAAATATAAAGAATTATCCTGACCACTTAGTTTAAGATTTGCAAAAAGAATTTCTCCTGTTTCAATTATCTTATTATTTTTATCAATGAAAACCTCATACATAATTTGAAATTTGTCTTGTTTTCTAATATCTCTTTGAAAGTCTACTTGAAAACCATAAATTCTAGCAAATTCAATTATAGTATTTGCTGGTATATTTTGATCAGTAGCTGACCTATATAAACTTTGTAAAATGATGTTTTCTTTATAAAGAATTTTTTTATCTAATTTTAAAGTTATAATTTCTTGATTAAATTTTGTATTCTGATTATTTCTTGATAAATAAATTTTTTCTGTCTTTGAAATTTGAAAAATAAATTCTTTAATTTTATTATTAGTTTTATCTAAATTAATTTGAATTTTTTGATTTGTATTAAGTT
>CACJRK010000028.1 GCA_902595795.1 uncultured Pelagibacteraceae bacterium | reverse complement strand
TCAAAAATTACTCTTTTGGAATATCAAATATAAATTCTAAAATGAAAATGAAATCACTTATAAAACATGGGTATGTTCAAACTGGAGGGTCAACGATATTTACAGATAATAAACATTCTAATTATAAATTAAAAGTTTATGAAGCTGATTTTAAAATTGGAGACGAGGTGTTAAACTTTAAAAATGAGAGATTATCTCTTAAAATTGATGTCGAGGGCCATGAATTAGAAGTATTGCAAGGAATAAGCAATTTATTAGATTTTAATAAAATAGTTTTACAAGTTGAGATATTTGAAAATAACTTTAATAAGGTAAACTTATACTTAAATAAAAAAGGCTATAATTTAATAGATAGTGTTAAAAAAAGATCAAATTATTTTTATTCAAATACTTAAAAAATCTAAATTTATTAAGAGCTATATTTAGTCTAAGATATTAAATGATCCAGTAAGGTTTATTTATTTTTATTGATGCGTTTTTTGTTTTAAAAATTAGATTTTGGTCAAAGTTTTTATCTAAATATTTTACTAAAGCAAATGGAAACTCGTTTTCTATTAATACCTTGCCAATTTCGATTCCATTATTAAAAATGCTTTCACCTCCATGTAATTTTCCTTTTAATACATTTACTGGAAATAATCTTTTTGAAAGCTTATTTTTTAATTTAATTCTTGCGGTATTTTCTTGACCTACATAACAACCTTTTTTGAAATCAATTCCATTTAATTCTTCAAAATTACATTCAATACCAAATAATTTATCTTGTAATTTATTCAAATCTTTTGGAACTATTCCAAGGCTATGACTTAACGAATAATATTCTTTTAAGTTTGCATCATTAAGACTTAGTTTTTTCAAAGATAAATAAAGTTTTTCTAAATTAATAATTAATCTTGCACCTAATTGTTTATTTCTTGGATCTAAAAAAATTGGATCTTCCCTATATTTGATAGTAAATCCAGATTGATCCTTTGCATCATCAAAAGTTAAGAATTTTTCTTGAGAAAAAGCTGCTACAACAAATTCATTACTTAAATTGAGAATTTCAACTTTTGATCTTAGCTTATATAAGGACAATTGTTTTAATAACTCTTCTGCCTGAGGTTTTTCACAATCTAATAGATATCCAGACTTATGTTTTACGATTATAAATTCGTATAAAAATTTACCTTGGGGTGTAAGCAATGAACTAAAGCAACTATTTTCATCGCTCACTTTGTTTATATCGTTACTGATAAGATTTTGAAGAAACTCTTTTGCATCTTCTCCGTTGATATAAAGAATTGCTCTGTCATCTAAGATGTAAACGTTTTTAATATTCATATTTGATTAATTAATCATTTTAATATAATTATTTTTTCTCTAAATGTTAGATCTTATAATTAAAAATGGACAATGTTACATCGATGGTGAATTAAAAGATGTTGATGTTGGTATAAAAGATGGAAAAATTCAGCAAATTGGACAAATTTCAGAAGAAACAAAAGAGACAATTAATGCAGAAGGTCACACAGTATTACCTGGCTGCATAGATACACAAACACATTTTAGAGAACCAGGATCAACTGATACAGAAGATCTTAATTCAGGTAGTAGAGCTGCAATAGTAGGTGGAATAACCAGTGTATTTGAAATGCCAAATACTAATCCACCAACATCCAATATGAAAGAGTTTCAAAGAAAATTAGATCTTGCTAAAAATAGAATGTATTGCAATTATGCTTTTTATTTTGGTGCAACAGCAGATAACGCAAATGATTTAGCAAGCTTAGAAGGTTTGGAGGGATGCTGTGGAATTAAGCTTTTTGCAGGATCTTCAACTGGTAATTTATTAGTTGCTGAAGAGGATGATATAAACAAAGTTTTTCAAAATGCCTCAAAAGTCGTAGCAGTTCATTCTGAAGATGAAGCAATTTTAAAAGTAAATAAAAAATTAATTAAAGAGGGCGATGTTCATACGCATCCTATATGGAGAAGTGTAGAATGTGCAATAGCATCTACTAGAAGAATTGTTCGAATTGCAGAAAAGCATAATAAAAAAGCTCATGTACTTCATATTACAACAAAAGAAGAAATTGATTTTCTATCACAACACAAAGGAAACATTACATTTGAGATTACTCCCCAGCATTTAACCATTTATGCTCCAGATTGTTATGACAAGCTTGGAACATATGCTCAGATGAATCCACCATTAAGAGACAAATCTCATTATGACAGATTATGGTATGGGGTGAGAAATAATTTTAATGATACTATCGGATCAGATCACGCTCCTCATTTAAAAGAAAATAAAGATAAGGTGTATCCAAATACACCTTCAGGAATGCCAGGAGTTCAAACTTTGATGCCTGTAATGTTAAATCATATAAATGATGGAAAATTATCTTTAAACCAATTGATGAACTTTGTTTGTGAAAATCCAGTAAAGATTTTTGGAATTAAAAACAAAGGATTTATCAAAGAAGGTTATGATGCTGACTTTACAATCGTAGATATGAATAAAACAATTGAAATTAAAAATAAAAATATTGAGAGTAAATGCAAATGGTCACCTTTTAATGGATTTAAATTTAAGGGAACACCTACCCATACAATTATTGCAGGAAAAATTAAAATGCAGGATGGGAAAATTTTAGGTGATCCTGATGGAACACCTTTACAGTTTAGCTAAGCTTTACAGTAAAACTATTTACTAAAATTACACCTATCACGATTAAAAACAATCCCAATATTGCTTGCCAAGTCAAAGTTTGTTTGAAAAATATATAGCCGAGAATTGCAATTGTAAAAATTCCAAGACCACTCCATGTTGCATACATAATAGCGATTGGAATCTTATTTGCTACAAAAGTTAACAAATAGAAAGCACAAAGATAAAAGAATGCAAGAGCAGCTGTTGGGATTAGTTTTGTAAAATTTTGAGTTACAGGTAATAACATTGTACCAGCAACCTCAAAAAATACTGCACCTGCAAGAAATAAATATGTTTTAACCATTATTTAAAATTTTGTGTTGTATTAAATCTTCTTTTATTTCTGTTAATATTGCTGGATCATCAATTGTAGGAGGTACTTTGTACTCCACATTATCTGCAATTTTTCTAATTGTTCCTCTTAAAATTTTACCTGATCTTGTTTTTGGCAATCTTTTTATAACAATCACTACTTTAAATGCAGCAACTGGTCCAATTTTATCTCTTACCATTTGCACACATTCTTTAGATATAGCCTCATTATCTTTATCAACACCAGATTTTAAAACTACTAGACCAATAGGCAATTGACCTTTTAATTTATCTGCAATTCCAAGTACCGCACACTCAGCAACAGATTGGTGTTCTGATAATACTTCCTCGATTGCACCTGTTGATAATCTATGACCAGCAACATTTATAATGTCATCAGTTCTTGACATAATCCAAATATAACCATCATCATCTATGTGACCTGCATCGTATGTTTGGTAGTAACCTTCATAATTAGACATGTAGTTTTCTTTATATCTTTGATCTGCGTTCCATAATGTTGGAAAGGTTCCTGGAGGCAAAGGGAGTTTGACAACAATGTCCCCCATTTCATTTGGTTTTGCTAAAGATTGATCTGGCTTAATGATTTTGACATCATATCCTGGGACAGCTTTGCAGGCAGAGCCATATTTTGTTTTCATCATCTCAATACCAGTACAATTTGAGCTAATTGCCCAGCTAGTTTCAGTTTGCCACCAATGATCAATGACTGGAACTTTCAATAAATTCTCAGCCCACTTAAGTGTATCTGGATCAGCTCTTTCTCCAGCAAGAAATAAGCTTTCAAAACTGCTTAGATCATATTTTGAGAAAAATTTACCCTCAGGATCTTCTTTCTTAATTGCTCTAAAAGCTGTTGGAGCTGTAAAAAGAGACTTTACTTTATAATCAGATATTATTTTCCAAAAAGCTCCTGCATCTGGAGTTCCAACTGGCTTACCTTCAAACAAAACTGTAGTGCATCCTTTAAATAGAGGAGCATAGACAATATATGAGTGACCAACAATCCAACCAATATCACTTGCAGACCACCAAATATCATCTGTATCAATGTTATAGATATTTTTCATAGTCCACTTGAGAGCAACAATGTGACCACCAATATCTCTCACTATACCTTTTGGAGTTCCTGTTGTACCTGAAGTATATAAAATGTATGCAAACTCATTTGAGTTCATCTCAACACAGTCAGCATCTTTAGCACTAGAGACAACTTCCTCCCAGCTGACCTCATTTGGAGCATTTAATTTAACTTCATGACCAGGACGTTGGAATAAAATCACCTTTTCAATTTTGTGATCTGCTATTTTTATTGCTTCATCGACAAGCGGTTTATACTCAACTGTTCTACCTGGTTCAAAACCGCACGAGGCAGTTACTAATAATTTTGCTTTACTATCATCTATTCTGCTTGCAAGCTCATTTGAGGCAAATCCACCAAAAACTACAGAGTGAATTGCTCCAATTCTAGCACATGCTAGCATTGCAACTACAGCCTCTGGTATCATTGGCATATAAATAATCACCCGGTCACCTTTATTAGCCCCTTGAGCTTTCAATGCCCCCGCAAACCTAGAGACCTTCGCCCTTAATTCCTCATAAGTGAACTTACTCTTGTTGCCTGTAATAGGACTATCGTATATTAAAGCTGTTTTTTGACCTCTTCCTTGATCAATATGAATATCCAAAGCATTATAACATGTGTTTGTCATGCCATCTTCGTACCATTTATAGAAAGGTGGATTCGATTTGTTTAAAATTTTAGTTGGTTTTTTAAACCAAAAGATATCTTCCGAGGCTTCTTGCCAAAATGTTTCAGGATATCTTATAGATTTCTCATAAATTTCTTGAAATTTATTTTG
This sequence comes from uncultured Pelagibacteraceae bacterium, assembly GCA_902595795.1. Classification (GTDB taxonomy): domain Bacteria; phylum Pseudomonadota; class Alphaproteobacteria; order Pelagibacterales; family Pelagibacteraceae; genus Pelagibacter. Next base: position 4,203 of record CACJRK010000028.1, on the reverse strand, counting down.
CATAAAATTTGATTCGAATTCCTTATTTTTTTTGATTTTTAACTTATAAATTGTATTTAATTTTAAAAATTAAGTAAAATCAATGAGAATTAGTCGCAATTAAGTCTTCATTTATCTGATTTAATTTGCTATTAACCGCGAAATTGGCTTAAGGAAACTTAAGTCTAGTTTATATAAACTAAATAAATAAAAACTAACGAAGAGGGAGTTTTTTATGAAAAAACTTAAACTGTTTGCTTTAGCAGCTATGGCCTTGATAGGTTTTTCAGGTATAGCTATTGCAGCAGACGCAACGATGTTGATGCAAGATGACTTCGTCGGAATTTCATTCTGGGTTATCTCTATGGGAATGTTAGCAGCTACTGCTTTCTTTTTCATGGAAGCAGGCAATGTCGCATCAGGCTGGAGAACATCAGTTATTGTTGCTGGTCTAGTAACTGGTATTGCATTCATACACTACATGTACATGAGAGAAGTATGGGTTGCTACTGGAGACTCGCCAACTGTTTACAGATACATTGACTGGTTAATCACTGTGCCACTGCAGATGGTAGAATTCTATTTAATTCTAGCAGCTATTGGTAAAGCAAACTCTGGAATGTTCTGGAGATTGTTAATTGGTTCATTAGTAATGCTAATTGGTGGATACTTAGGTGAAGCAGGTTATATTAATGCTACACTTGGTTTCATTATCGGAATGGCAGGTTGGGTATACATTCTTTATGAAGTATTCTCAGGTGAGGCTGGAAAGGCTGCACAAAAGAGTGGTAACAAATCTCTTGTAACTGCATTCGGAGCAATGAGAATGATCGTTACAGTAGGTTGGGCAATTTACCCATTAGGTTATGTATTTGGTTACTTAACTGGTGGTGTAGACGCTGATTCACTTAACGTTGTTTACAACTTAGCTGACTTCATTAACAAAATTGCATTTGGTCTAGTAATCTGGGCTGCTGCAACTAGTTCTAGCGGAAGAAGAGCTAAGTAATTTAATAAATTTAGAATAAATTAGGGCGAGTATGTTTTTACATACTTGCCCTTTTTTTTTAAGTACATATATCTTAATAAATGCCAAAAATAATTTATAATACACACGATAATAAAACTCATGCCATTGATGTACAAAATGGATTAACAGTAATGGAAGGAGCTGTTCAAAATGATATCCCAGGCATTGATGCAGACTGTGGTGGAGGAATGGCTTGTGCAACATGCCATGTTTATGTAGATGAAGAGTGGTTAGATAAACTTCCAACAAAAGAAGATGGTGAAGAAGATATGTTGGATATGGCTTTTGAACCAAAAAACAATAGTCGATTAAGTTGTCAGATAACAGTTTCAGATGAACTAGATGGATTAGTTGTTAATATTCCATCAAAACAAAGTTAAATGAATAAAACAGATGTATTAATCATTGGAGCAGGTCCAACCGGTTTATTTTGTGCTCATCAACTTGGAATTATAGGATTAAGTTGTGAGATAGTGGACAATCTTGATAAAGCAGGAGGTCAATGTATTGAGCTTTACCCTGATAAACCTATTTATGATATTCCAGCAGTACCTGAGTGTACTGGCGAAGAGTTAACAAATAATCTTTTACAACAAATTAAACCATTCAAAGTCAAATTTCATTTGAATGAAAGAGTTGAACAACTTAAAAAAGTTGAAAATCGATGGCATGTTAAGACTTCTGGAGATATAGAGTTTGATGTTGCGGCAATAATTATAGCTGGTGGTGTTGGTTCTTTTGAGCCAAGAAAATTTCCCATTAAAGAGTGTGAAAAGTTTGAGGGAAGTTCTTTATTTTATTCAATAAAAGATAAATCAATATTTAAAGACAAAACTATCTCAATATTTGGTGGAGGAGATTCTGCTTTAGACTGGGCTATTGAGTTATCAAATACCTCAAAGGTAAATTTAATCCATAGAAGAGATGGTTTTAGTGGAGCTGAATCTAGTGTGCAAAAAGTAAAAGAACTTAATGATCAAGGTAAATTAAATTTATTCACAAAGTATCAAATGGACTCTCTCAAAGGAGACAAAAAAATCGATATTATTAAAATAAAGCATGAAAATGGAGAGATTAAAGAAATTAAATCTGATTATGTATTAGGTTTTTTTGGTTTAATAATGCAGTTAGGTCCAATTTTAGAATGGGGTTTAAATATAAACAAAAAAATAATTGAGGTGAATACAGAAAATTTTGAAACCAATATAAATGGAATATTTGCAATTGGAGATATTTGTTCTTACCCAGGAAAATTAAAATTAATTCTTTCAGGCTTCCATGAAGGTGCATTAGCAGCAAGAGGCTGTTTTAAATATGCTAAACCAGATGAAAAATTAAGATTTGAATTCACAACAACATCCAAAGCTGCACAAGAGAGACTTGGTATTAAAAAATGATAGAATTATTTTCTGCCAATACTCCTAATGGTTGGAAAATAAGTATTATGTTAGAGGAAATTGGTTATGAATATAAAGTAACCAAAGTTGATTTAGGAAAAGACGAACAATTTAAACCAGATTTTTTAAAGATAAGTCCTTTTGGAAAAATACCTGTTATTGTTGATCATGAAAACAACAAAAGTGTGTTTGAGTCTGGTGCAATATTAATGTACCTAGCGGAAAAAAGTGGAAAACTTTATGATAAAAATGAAAGACTAGTTATTAATCAATGGTTAATGGCTCAAATGGGAACCGTTGGTCCTATGATTGGCCAACATCATCAATTTCATCATTATAACCCTGGAAAAAGTGAATTTGGCGAAGAAAGATATTTTAAAATCACTAAAAGAATTTATGGAGAATTAGATAATAGATTAAATGAGTCAAGATTTCTAGCTGGACCAGATTATACAATTGCTGACATTGCAACTTGGCCATGGATGGCTAGACATGAATGGCATGATATTGGATTAAAAAATTATAAAAATTTGTCCCGATGGTATCTTGAGATAGCTCAACGAGAGTCTGTTATAAAGGGTTATAGCTTTATGGATAAAAGTGCAAAAATTCCAAAGTTTTAAAAATTTTTATCCAAATAATCTGTAAAGAGTACTAAGTATTCCGTAACCAGAAAATTCAATAGCAACAATAATTATGATAATTAGTATTAATTTTTTATTCATTTCAAAAACAAATATAATAGCAAAATGATCCAGAAAAAAGGATAGTAAAAATAAATATATTTTTTGGCAAATAGAAATGAAATCGAATTTTGTTTAGGAGATCTTTTTCTCATTTAATCATCCGCGTGAACTTTTTCATCTTTCTCATGTTTTTCTTGAGCAGCAATAGTATATTTAGCAATAGGTCTAGCCATTAATCTTTTTAATCCAATTGGTTCAGCCGTATCTAAACAATATCCATAGATGTCTTCTCTAATTCTTGCTAAAGCTTTATCTATCTCTGAAATTAATTTAATTTGTCTGTTGATTGCTTTCATTTCAACATTTTTGTCAGTATATGAATTTGCTTGATCAACTACATCTGCTGAAATGCTATTATCGTCCATACTACCATTATAAAGTGCTTCATTATTAGACTTAACCAAATCTTTTTTCCATTCGGTCAATCTCATTCTGAAGAATATTTTATGTTTTTCACACATGTATTTTTCAGTATCTTTTGGAAGATAATTTTTAGATATTTTTATAGGAGTTTTGGTAGCAACTTTTTTAGTTACAGGTTTAACTTTAGATTTTGCAACTTTAACTTTTGTTTTTTTAACTTTTTTTTTAATTTTAGTAGTCTTTGGCATAGCTTAATTTTGAACGCTCGCAGTATATTCAGCAAATTAGGGGTGTCAAGCGAGCTTAATTGATATAAATAATGTAAATGAACATTAATAACAAAAATACAGATAATGTTTTTTATATTTTTGTTATAACTCACCTAATTTTTTGGACTTTGATTCCTTCAATTACTAATCACAATTTACCACTGGATACTATTGAGGCTTTAGCATGGGGCAACAACTTAGATTGGGGCTTTAACAAACATCCACCTATGAGCGCTTTTTTTCCAGAGGTTTTTTATCAAATTTTTGGACCTCAAGATTGGGCCTATTATCTTTTAAGTCAAATTTTTGTAATTATTTCTTTTTTCTATGTATTTAAACTATCCATTGAAATATTTAATAAAAACATATTAGGTTTAATTTCAGTATTATTAATTGAAGCAATTTATTTTTATAACTTC
>CACJRK010000027.1 GCA_902595795.1 uncultured Pelagibacteraceae bacterium | reverse complement strand
AACTTTGAATAAAAAAATTATAATAATTGATATAAATGATAAAAATGCTGATCAATCGAAATTAGAAAAAATTGGTGATTTAGAATATGAGAGTTTTTTAAATACAGGTGATGAAAATTTTGATTGGCAAATGCCAGAGGATGAATGGCAAGCAATATCATTAAGTTATACTTCAGGTACTACAGGAAACCCTAAAGGGGTAGTTTATCATCATAGAGGTGCGTATTTAATGTCTACAGGAAGTTCAGTAGCTTGGAATATGCCAAATAGATTAAACTTTTTAACAGTTGTTCCAATGTTTCATTGTAACGGTTGGTGCTATCCTTGGACAGTTCCAATGTTAAATGGAAGGACAATTTGTTTAAGAAATATTGATATTAAAAAAATTTTTGAATTAATTGACAAATATGAAGTAACACATTTTGGTGGTGCGCCAATAGTATTAAATATGATTACAGGAGCACCAGAAAGTGATAAAAAAAAATTAAAGCAAAAAGTTTATGTCTTAACGGCTGGAGCACCTCCACCAAGTATAATTTTCAAAAAAATGAGAGCATTAGGTTTTGAAGTTATGCATGTCTATGGTCTAACTGAAACTTATGGACATGTTACCCAGTGTGCTTGGAATGATGAGTGGAACAATTTTGATGAAGAAAAACAAAATGAAATTAAAGCTAGGCAAGGTGTGAGATATCCTAATACTGAGGGTGTAGTTGTACTAGATCCAGAAACAATGCAAGAAGTTCCTAAAGATGGAAAAACAATCGGTGAAATTATGATTAGAGGAAATGTCGTAATGAAAGGTTATTTTAAGGATAAAGAAGCTACTGATAAAGCTATGAAGGATGGATGGTTTCATAGTGGTGATTTAGCCGTCATGCATCCTGATGGTTATGTAAAAATACAGGATAGATCAAAAGATATAATTATCTCTGGTGGAGAAAATATTTCCTCAATTGAAATTGAAAACACACTTTCAAAACACCCATCGGTTTCTATTGCAGCGGTTGTCGCTAAACCAGACGAAAAATGGGGCGAAGTTCCTTGTGCATTTATTGAAATGATTAAAGATAAACCAGTATCAGAAAAAGAATTAATTGATTTTTGTAAAGAAACTTTAGCAGGATTTAAAGTACCCAAGAAAGTTGTCTTCTGTGAATTGCCAAAAACTTCTACGGGAAAAATACAAAAATTTGAATTAAGAAAACAAGTTTAGGTAATTATTGAATTTTCAATTGGAAAATAAAAATGTTTATGCGTCTGATGTAGGACAGGACATAGATCAAAAAAAAGAAACAATAGTATTTCTTCATGGAAGTGGTCTTTCACATATTGTTTGGTCTCTCACAGAGCAGTTTTTTTCAAATAATAATTTTAACGTATTATCTATTGATTTACCTGGGCATGGTAATTCTGATGGTCCTTGCTTAGATAGTATTGAAAAAATAGCCGATTGGTTGGAACTAGTTTTTAACAAACTAAATTTAAATAATTTAATTTTAATTGGTCATTCTCAAGGTTGTTTGGAGATACTTGAATATGCTCATAAATATAAAAATAGGTTAAAAAAATTAGTTTTTGTTGGGGGTTCAAATAAAATGCCAGTTCATCCAGATTTAATTGATTTAGCAAAAAATGGGGATTCTGATGCCGTTAAATTAATGATGAAGTGGGGTTATGAAGGTTCAAAAAGATTTATTGGAGGGAACCCAGTAGAAAAAATAATACAATCACCTCGAGATATAAGAGACATACTGGCAGTAGACCTTGTTGCATGTAACAATTACAAAAATGGTTCTGAAGCAGCAAAATCAATAGAATGTCCATCTTTATTTATTTTTGGTTCTCTAGATAAGATGGTAAATCTAGAATCTGGAAAAAAATTTGCTGGTCTAATTAACAATTCATCTACACATATAATCGAAGGTTGTGGCCATATGATTATGATTGAAAAAGCATTTGAAATGAGAGACAAGGTTTTAGAATTTCTGAAAAAATGAAAAATTTTTTAATTGCAAAATCGAGAAGACTTAGAGGTACACCATATACTTCTCGAATTGAAGAACAGGGTGTTACAGCTTATACAATTTATAATCATATGTTACTTCCAGCTGCTTTTGGTTCAATTGAAGAATCTTATCATCATTTAAAAGAGCATGTTCAAATTTGGGATGTGGCAGCTGAAAGACAGGTAGAAATTACAGGAAAAGATTCTGCAAAATTAGTTCAGCTGATGACTTGTAGAGATTTGTCAAAATCTAAAGATGGAAGATGTTATTATTGTCCAATTATAGATAACAATGCTGGTTTAATAAATGATCCAGTTATTTTAAGAATAAATGAGAACAAGTGGTGGATCTCTATTGCTGATACTGACGTAATATTATTTGCAAAAGGATTAGCAATTGGAAATAAATTTGATGTTGAAATTATAGAGCCCAAAGTCGATATCATGGCCGTACAAGGTCCAAAATCTTTTAAATTGATGGAAAAAGTATTTGGAGAAAAGATCACAAAATTAAAATTTTTTGGTTTTGATTATTTTGATTTTGGTGGTGCAAAACATCTTATTGCACAATCTGGATGGTCTAAACAAGGAGGCTATGAAGTATATGTTCAAAATAAAGAAGCAGGCTTAAAACTGTATGATCATTTATTTGAAATTGGAAAAGAATTTAATGTTAAACCAGGATGTCCTAATTTGATTGAACGAATAGAAAGTGGACTCTTATCTCATGGTAATGATATGGATAATGGAGATAATCCTTATGAATGTGGTTTCGATAAATATATTAACATAGATAGTGATGTTATCTTTTTAGGAAAAGAAAAACTGAAGACAATTAAATCTGAAGGAATAAATAAAAAATTAATGGGAGTTAAATTTGATATAGAGAAAATAAGTTTAACAGGATCTTTAGATCTTATTGATGATCAAAACAACATCGTAGGAGAATTACGGTCAGCATGCTATTCACCACATTTTAAAAAAGTGATTGGTATTGCTATGATGAAAAAATCACATTGGAATGTAGACCAGAAGGTAAAAGCAAGCATAAATGGTGATATTTGCAGTGGTAAAGTTTGCGATTTACCTTTTATTTAGTATAACAGCTTTAAAATGAACATAGCTATAGTAGGTGCAACAGGAAATGTTGGGAGAAAAACTCTTGAAGTATTTGATAAAAAAAACTTCAAGTTTGATAATCTATATTTAGTTGCCTCAGAAAAAAGTGCAGGAAAAAAAATCTCTTTTAGAGATAAAGAGTATGTTATTGAAAATTTAGAGACATATGATTTTTCAAAAGCAGATATAACTTTTTTTGCAGCAGGAGGAAAAATTGCTGAAAAATTTGCAGAAAAGGCTGCCAAGCACACAATTGTAATAGATAATTCAAGTTTTTTTAGGATGGATCCCGATGTTCCATTGATCGTTCCACAAGTGAATGCAGCCGAAATTAAAAATATGAAAAAAAATATTATTGCTAATCCAAATTGTTCTACAGCACAACTTGTTATAGCGCTTAAACCACTACATAATTTATTTAAAATTAAAAGAGTTGTAGTTTCAACTTACCAATCTGTTTCAGGTGGTGGCAAAAGTCCAATGGACGAATTAATTGATCAAACTAAACAATATTTAGATGGAAAAAAAATAGAGTCAAAAAATTTTACTAAACAAATTGCTTTTAATGTTATTCCACATATCGATGTTTTTGCTGATGATGGATATACAAAAGAAGAATTAAAAATGACAAATGAAACAAAAAAAATCTTAGATGAGTCAATTGAACTTACAGCTACATGTGTAAGAATTCCTGTTTTAGTATCTCATTCGGAGTCTGTAAATATAGAATTTGAAAAACCATATACTTTAGAAAAAGTGAGAGATGTTTTAAGTAAAGCAGATGGTTGTGAGGTTATGGATAGAAGAGAAAATGGAGGTTATAGCACACCATTTGAAGCAGCAGGAAGTGATGAGACATTTATATCTAGAATTAGGGAAGACAAAACAAAAAAAAATTCATTAAATTTGTGGATTGTATCAGACAACCTATTGAGAGGTGCTGCACTTAATTCTGTTGAAATTGCTGAAATAGTTATTAATTCAAAATAAAATATGGAAAACAGACCTTTATCACCACACATACAGATTTATAAATGGCATATTTCTTCATTAGTATCTATTTCACATAGAATTACAGGAATAATTAATTTTTTTGCAATCACATTAATTTGCATTTGGTTTGCATTAATGCTTCTAGGAGAAAGTAATTATCAAATTATAAAAATTTTTTTAGAAACTTTTTTAGGTAAATTTATTTTAATTGGAATAACTTGGTCATTTAGTTTTCAAATGTTAAGTGAAGTAAGACACTTGATTATGGATTTGGGTTATGGATTTGAATTACAAACAACAAAAATTACAGGTTTGTTAGTTATTTTTGGTTCGATTATTCTGACTATCCTAATTTATTCAATTGGCAGAGGATTAATATAATGCTGCCAGTAACAAAAAAATGGTTAATCTTGAAAATTAGTTCTGCAATCTTATTACCTTTAATGCTTTGGTTTATTATAAATTTAGTGAATATCTATGATAAAAGTTATTTTGAAATAGTGAATTTTTTAACAACACAGCCATCTAAATTCTTAATTGGATTATTTTTAGCTATTGCTTATTTTTTTTCAGCTTTGACTATAAGTGAGGTTTTTGAAGACTATATTAATGATAAAAAAACCAAAAATGCCGCAAACAAAGTCCTAAATTTTTTTGCTATAACAATTCCAGTAATTACAATAATTGTAATTTTTAACTTAAATACATGAAAGCATATAATATTATAGACCATGAGTACGATGTTGTTGTACTTGGTGCAGGTGGATCAGGTTTAAGAGCGGCAGTAGGGCTTAGCGAAGCTGGCATAAAAACAGCTTGTATCTCAAAAGTATTTCCTACCAGAAGTCATACATCAGCTGCACAAGGCGGAATATCAGCAGCACTAGGAAACATGGGAGAAGATGATTGGAGATGGCACATGTATGACACTGTCAAAGGTGCAGATTGGTTGGGTGATCAAGATAGTATTGAATATCTTTGTAAAGAAGCACCTAAAGCAGTTTTAGAATTAGAAAAATATGGAGTTCCATTTAGCAGAACTGAAGAGGGAAAAATTTATCAAAGACCATTTGGTGGAATGACAAAAAATTATGGAAATGGAATAGTTCAAAGAACTTGTGCAGCAGCTGATAGAACAGGACATGCTATTTTACACACATTATATGGACAAGCGTTAAAGCATAATACAGAATTTTTTATAGAATATTTTGCATTAGATTTGTTGATGAAGAATGGAGAATGCAAAGGTCTAATTGCTTGGAATTTGAATGATGGCACAATTCACAGATTTAGAGCGCACACAGTAATTATTGCTACAGGTGGTTATGGAAAAGTTTATTATTCAGCAACTTCAGCACATACTTGCACTGGTGATGGTAATGCAATGGTTTTAAGAGCTGGACTGCCGCTTCAGGATATGGAGTTTGTTCAATTTCACCCAACAGGAATTTATGGCCACGGTACATTAATAACAGAAGGTGCGCGAGGAGAAGGGGGTTATCTTACAAATTCTAAAGGTGAAAGATTTATGGAAAGATATGCTCCAAATGCAAAAGATTTAGCATCAAGAGATGTTGTTAGCAGATCTATGTCTATAGAGATTAATGAGGGAAGAGGTGTTGGAAAAGATCAAGATCATGTTCATTTAAACCTAAGTCACTTAGATAAAGATATTATTGAAAGCAGACTTCCTGGAATTACTGATGCAGCAAGATTATTTGCAAATGTAGATGTAACTAAAGAACCAATTCCTGTTGTACCAACAGTTCATTATAATATGGGTGGTATTCCAACAAACTATAAAGCAGAAGTATTAACTGTAAATGGCTCAGAAAAAACTGTTCCAGGTTTAATGGCTATAGGAGAAGCGGCATGTGTTTCTGTTCACGGAGCAAATAGACTTGGTTCTAATTCTTTAATTGATTTAGTAGTATTCGGAAGAGCAGCAGCTAAAAGAGCAGCTGAATTAGTTAAGCCAGGAACACCTCATGAAGAAATTCCTGAGTCAGAAACACAAAAATGTTTAGATAGATTTGATAAACTTAGAAATGCACAAGGAGATAATAGTACTGCAGAACTTAGACTTTCAATGCAAAAAACGATGCAGTCCAAATGTGCAGTTTTTAGAACAGAAAAAAATCTTAAAGAAGGTGTTGATGAGATTAAAAAAACCTATGATGGTATGGACTCAATTTCAGTTAAAGACAGGTCTTTAGTATTTAATACTGATTTAGTTGAAACATTGGAATTTGATAATTTAATAAGACAAGCAGTAACTACAGTAGAATCTGCATATCATAGAAAAGAGAGCAGAGGTGCTCATGCGAGAGATGACTATCCAAAAAGAGATGATGAAAAGTTTATGCAACATACTCTTGCTTGGTGTGATGGAAAAAATACAAAAATTAGTTACAGAGCAGTACACAGATCAACTTTAACAAATGAAGTTCAATATTTTCCACCACAAGAGCGAGTATATTGATGGTTCAGCTAAGCTTACCTAAAAATTCAGAGGTTAAAAAAGGCAAATATTTTAAAGACAAAACTGGATCTAAAAATTTAAGAAAAGTAAATATTTATAGATGGGATCCGTCGACAGAAGAAAATCCTAGAATTGATACATACGAAGTTGATATGGATAATTGTCCATCTAAGGTGCTGGATATTTTAAATAAAATTAAAAACGAAATTGATCCTACATTGGCCTATAGAAGGTCTTGCGCTCATGGTGTTTGCGGTTCTTGTGCTATGAATATGGGAGGAAAAAACGGATTAGCTTGCACAACTCCTCATGCAGAGATAGATGGTGACATCGATATTTATCCTCTACCTCATTTAAAAGTTAAAAGAGATTTGATTGGTGATTTAGATGGCTTATATAAACAATATCAATCCATTGAACCTTGGTTAAAAACTAACTCAACAAAACAGACAACAGAAATTTATCAGTCTAAAGAAGATAGAGCAAAACTTGATGGTGCTTACGAATGCATTATGTGTGCTTGCTGCTCTACATCTTGCCCGAGTTATTGGTGGAATGGAGATAAATATTTAGGTCCAGCAGTTCTGCTACAGGCTTATAGATGGATTATTGATAGTAGAGATGAAGAGAGAAAAGCTAGATTAAAAAAAGTTTCTGACGAGTTAAAATTATATAGATGTCATACAATATTAAATTGTACAAATGCATGTCCTAAGGGCTTGAATCCAGCAAAAGCTATAGCTGAAATAAAAAAAATGCTAGCAATAGCCAATGTTTAAATAGACTATTCGATATTTTTGATCTAAAACACCGTATTCATGAAATTAATAGAACACTTCGTAAACGGTAAAATAATTCCGGGATCTTCAGATAAAAAAGGAAAAGTTTTTAATCCAGCAACTGGCGAACAAGAGTCAGAGGTAAGACTTGCTTCAAGATCTGACTTAGACAGTGCTGTTGAGGTAGCAAAAAAAGCATTTGAAAATTGGTCTTTAAAACCTGCTCTACAAAGAGCTAGAATAATATTTAAATTTAAAGAATTAATTGAAAAAAATTCTGATGAATTAACGAAGTTAATAGTTTCTGAACATGGAAAAGTTTATGAAGATGCAAGAGGTTCTTTAACGAGAGGACTTGAGGTGGTAGAATTTTCTTGTGGAATACCACATTTATTAAAAGGTGAGTTTTCAGAAAATGTTGGTACTAATGTTGATAGTTGGTCAATTAGACAACCATTAGGAGTTGTTGCAGGTATCACACCTTTTAATTTTCCTGCCATGGTTCCAATGTGGATGTTTCCAATAGCAATAGCTTGTGGAAACACTTTTATTCTTAAACCATCAGAAAAAGACCCTTCTTGTGCAATAAGATTAGCAGAACTACTTTCTGAGGCTGGTCTTCCAGATGGTGTATTTAATGTAATTAATGGAGACAAAGAAGCTGTTGATGCAATATTAGAAAACAAAGATATCATAGCTGTTAGTTTTGTAGGATCTACTCCTATTGCAAAATATATTTATGAAAATTCAGCTAAAAATGAAAAAAGAGTTCAAGCTTTAGGTGGAGCAAAAAACCATTTAGTTGTTATGCCAGATTGTGATTTAGATGGTGCAGTAAATGGTCTAATGGGTGCTGCTTATGGTTCAGCTGGAGAAAGATGTATGGCTCAATCAGTTGCAGTTGCGGTTGGAGATATTGGTGATGAACTTGTATCAAGATTATCAAAAAAAGCTGAAGCTTTAAAAGTTGGTCCCGGAATAGACAAATCATCAGAAATGGGACCTCTAGTTACAAAAGAACATTTAGAAAAAGTTATAAGTTATGTTGATTTAGGTGTCGAGGAAGGTGCTAAGCTAGTGGTTGATGGAAGAGGTTTAAAACTTCAAGGTTATGAAAATGGTTTCTATATAGGTGGATGTTTATTTGATCATGTAAATAAAGATATGAGAATTTATAAAGAAGAAATATTTGGTCCAGTCTTATCAGTTGTTAGAGTAAAAACTTTTGAAGAGGCAGCAAAATTAATTAACGACCACGAGTATGGAAATGGAGTTAGTATTTACACAAGAGATGGTGATGCAGGCAGAACTTTTGCAAGTAAAATTCAAGTAGGTATGGTTGGAATTAATGTACCTATTCCAGTACCGATGGCATTTCATAGCTTTGGCGGTTGGAAAAGATCATTATTTGGAGATAGTGGAATGCATGGTATGGAAGGAATAAAATTTTATACTAAACTTAAAACTGTAACATCTAGATGGCCTTCAGGTGTCCGATCAAATGCGGAATTTGTTATGCCAACAATGAAATAAAGGAAATCAATGACAAAAATATCTTTAATTGGTGCAGGCCAAATAGGTGGTACTCTGGCTCATTTAATTGGAACAAAAGAATTAGTTAATGAAGTAGTTTTATTTGATGTAGCTAGTGGAATTGCTAAAGGAAAGGCATTAGATATTGCACAATCTTCGTCAGTCGACGGATTTAATGTTAAATTTTCAGGAACCGATAAATATGAAGATATAAAAGATTCTGATGTAATTATAATTACTGCAGGTGTACCAAGAAAACCTGGAATGAGCAGAGATGATCTTCTTGGAATAAATTTGAAAATTATTAAGCAAGTTGCAGAGGGTGTTAAGAAAAATGCTCCTAGCGCTTTCGTAATTTGTATTACAAATCCTTTAGATGTTATGGTTATGGCATTTCAAAAATTCTCTGGTTTACCATCAAGTAAAGTTGTTGGTATGGCAGGTATTTTAGATAGCTCAAGATTTAAATTATTTTTATCACTTGAACTTAATGTGCCTGTAAGAGAAATTGAGTCAATGGTTATGGGTGGTCATGGCGACACCATGGTCCCAATGCCAAGATTCACAAAGATTTCAGGTAAACCATTATTAGATTATGTAAAGGATGGAAAAATTTCTGCAGATAGAGTTGAAGAAATTAATCAAAGAACAAGAGATGGTGGTGCTGAGATAGTGAAGTATTTAGAAAAAGGATCAGCCTTTTACGCACCTGCTGCATCTGGTATTCAAATGGCAGAGGCTTATTTAAATGATCAGAAAAAATTATTACCTTGTGCGGTTCAGTTAAATGGAGAATATGGTGTAGAAAATGTTTATGCAGGTGTTCCAGTCGTCATTGGAAAAGATGGTGTAGAAAAAATCGAGCAGATTGATTTAGATGATAAAGAAAAAAAGGAATTTATGCATTCAATAGACGCTGTA
>CACJRK010000026.1 GCA_902595795.1 uncultured Pelagibacteraceae bacterium | reverse complement strand
CCCCATATTAAAAGTTGATACTCTCTTATAATTGTATGATCACTAAATTGTTTTGATAAATTTTCATGGGTTTCATTATTTTTTGCAATTACAACTAAACCAGATGTATTCTTATCAATTCTATGAACAATACCAGGTCTTAACTCATCACCTATATTTGACAAAGAGTCTTTATCATAATGCATCAATGCATTAACAATTGTTTTATCATAATTTCCAGCTCCAGGATGCATGATTATCCCGGCAGGTTTATTAATTATTAATAAATCATTGTCTTCGTATATTACTTCTAATTTAAATTTGTAAGGTTTAAGAGATGCTATTTCTGGCTCTGGAATCTTAAGATTTATAGTATCACCAATTGAGACTTTTTTTGACGGACTTTTAATTATTTCATTATTTAGTGTTAACTTTTCTTTCAAAATTAAATTTTTAATTCTAGTTCTGCTAATTAATTCCTCTCTTTTGTTAATTAAAACATCAACTCTTAAATTCTTCTCATCTTGTTTGACTATAAAATTAATGTTTTTTTCCATAAAATATAATATTAATACTATATGCGCTTGTAGCTCAACTGGATAGAGCGCCTGACTTCGGATCAGGAGGTTCTGGGTTCGACTCCTAGCAGGCGCACCAGTTTATTCACCTATATTTATTAAAGTTCCCTTATCTCTTGCTTTGTCGAAAGAGTAATAAAATACAAATATTGACATAATTAAATAAAACCCGTTCAGATAGATTGCATTAATGATATTTTCATAATTTACCATTCCATTTACCAAAATATTTCTAGTCTCTTCAAAAATATAAACCAATGGAAGTGCGAAAGCGATTGACTGAAAGATTCCTGGGAGTGTTTCAACTGGATAGTAAATGCAGCCAAAAGGCGCTAATAAAAACATGGTTGACCATGCAATATTCTCAAAAGATGGTCCAAATCTTAACAATCCTGCCGAAACAAACAGACCAAGCGTTATTCCAAATAAATATAGACTCAAGAAAAGAAATGCTAAAGGAATACCAAGTTTTAGCAAAGATATACCAAAAAGTGGAGAAGTTAATAGTATAGCTGGGATTAAACCAATTAATGCTCTTATTAAAGCAGTAAAAACTAGAGAGACAATTATCTCGCTAATTTTCATAGGCGCAATAAATAGGTTCGTAAAATTTCTGCTCCAAATTTCTTCTAAAAATAACATATTAAAGCCAATACTGGTTCTAAATAAAAAATCATACAGAATTGCACATGAAAGAATAACTCCTACTGCACCGCTGTAATAAGAGCTATGAGCTGCAAAAAAATTAGAAATAAATCCCCAAAGAGTAATTTGAATTGAAGGCCAATAAATTAAATCTAGTATTCTTGGAAATGATCTAGTTATTAAATAAAAGTGTCTTAAAAAAAGACCGTAAATTCTAATTAAATTCATTTTTATTTTCTCGCAATTTCTAAAAATACTTCCTCTAAATTTCTTCTTCCATATTTTGTTATTAATTCTCCAGGAGTTCCTCTATCCACTATTAAACCATCTTTCATCATCAAAACAGAACTACATAATCTTTTTACTTCTTCCATATTATGAGAGGCGAGCAAAACTGATATTTTTTTTTCCTTTTTGTAATCTTCTAAAAACGATCTTACAAAATCACCAGTTTCAGGATCTAGTGAAGCAGTGGGTTCATCCAACAAAAGTACCGTTGGATCATTTATTAGAGCTTTAGCAAGACTTACCCTATTTTTTTGTCCAGAAGAAAGTTCTCCAGTAATTTTGTTTAAAAGGTCTTTTAATCTAAGTTTATTTGCAAGGTGATCTATTCGTTCATTTAAATTTTGAATGTTATATAATTTTCCATAAACAATTAAATTTTGTTTAACTTTAAGTTTTTTAGGTAATTCAATATATGGTGAAATAAAATTCATTTTATGAAGAAGCGAGATTTTATTTTTTTCAATATTCTCTCCGTTGATTAAAACCTTACCACTACTTGGTTTTAATAATCCTAAAATCATTCCAATAGTTGTAGTTTTTCCACATCCATTAGGTCCTAATAGACCAACCATTTCATTTTCATTAATTTTAAAATTTATATTAGCTACTGCTTCTTTATCTTTATATTTTTTTGAAAGATTGATTACTTCAATAGAATTTGTCATTAATATTTAGAGGCTCTCTTTAATCTATCGTTAATTGTTTTGCCAAGACCTTTGTTTGATATCGTCTCAACTGCAATCTTTTTATAACCATCGTTTTTAATTTTTCTTAAAGTTGAATATAAATTCTTTGCAGCTTCATCTATATTTTTTACTTTGGATAAATAATAATAGTTTTTTAATTTTGATTTTCTTTTTTTTATTAATAAATAAGCCTCATCTTTTTTTGGTTTTTTAACATTGACTCTTAAAGGTATCCCAGGTGAGTAATGTAACGGAAATAAACCAGGTGATAATTTTTTTTTTGAATTTGTATTAATTAATAATTTTTTTTTTAAAACTTTTTCAATTTTTTTAGTATCTAGACCTCCATATCTTAAAAGTGAGGGCTTTTCTAAAAGATTTAATATTGTGGACTCAACTCCAATTTTACTTTTTCCTCCATTTAAAATATATTTTATTTTTGAAGCAAATTCTTCTTTTACATCAGATGGTTTAACTGAACTTAATCTTGAGGATATATTTGCACTAGGCGCAGCTACTGGATAATCTAAATTTTTTAATAAATTTCTGAACAATTTATGTTTAGGAAAACGTACGGCAATACTTTTTTTGTTATTAGTAACAAATTTTGATATTTTTGAGTCATTTTTTAATTTCAAAACATAAGTTATTGGACCTGGAGAAAATTTTTTGTAAAGTTTTACTAAATTATCATTTATATCACAGTCCTCTTTAAGTCTTTGAATATCGTAATAATGGACAATAAGCGGATTGTTTAATGGTCTTTTTTTAAGACTAAATATTTTCTTAACTGCACTATTCGAGTAAGCGTTTGCAGCTAATCCATAAACAGTTTCTGTTGGTACCGCAATACAATGATTATTATCTAAATATTTTTTTGCTTTTTTGATATTTGATTGAATAGATTTCATGTATTAATAATTATTATTATATGAAAGATAAAATATTACCACTTGATTATGATCAGTATTCAGTTGAGCAGCTTACAGAAAAAGCAAATAAGATTATAGAGTCTCTAGAGAAGGAAAATGATTTAAACAATTCAGTTGACAGTTATCAAGAACTTTTAAAATTAAATAATATTATTGAAAAGAAATTTCATAAAAATTTTAAATCTATTGGGGAAGAGACAAATAAAAAGATTAAAGAGATAACTAAAAAAAATGAAAAAACAACTTAATAAAATAGCTAAGGATACAAATATATTTCTTAAAAAATATATTAATTCACAGAAATATTCTCAGCTAATGCTGCCTATGAAGTATGGTTTGTTTCCAGGTGGAAAAAAAATAAGATCTAAAATCTTAATTGACTTAGGGTCATTATTTTCAATTGATTATAAAACATTAATAATAGTTGGGTCGGCCGTTGAATGTATTCATGCTTATTCACTTATTCATGACGATCTACCCTGCATGGATGATGATGATATAAGAAGAGGAAAAGCTTCAACTCACATTAAATTTGGTGAGTCTACAGCAGTTCTAGCAGGAAATTCATTACTAACTTTAGCTTTTGAAATTTTATCAAGTCCTAAATTGAAATTAAATGAAAAGATAAAAATCAATCTAATCAAAAAATTATCAGAATGTTCAGGTCATTTAGGAATAGCTGGTGGGCAATATTTAGATTTGAGCTATGAGAAAAAGAAAATATCAAGGAATAAAATATTAGAAATGGAAATAAAGAAAACAGGAATGTTATTTAGTTTTTGTTGTGCAGCTCCAGCAATAATTAAGAAAAAAAAAATCCAAGAAATTAAATTTTTTGAAAATATTGGATCAAAAATTGGTCTTTTATTCCAAATAGCTGATGATTTAATTGATTTGAAAAGTAAATCTAAGGAAGCTGGGAAAAAAACAGGAAAAGATCAAAAAAAAGGTAAGGCAACACTTATAAATTTAATAGGCTATGATGACTCAGTTAAGTATTGTGATAAGATAATAAAAGATATTAATAAGAATTTAAGAAAATACGGTTCAAGATCTGAAAAAATAAATGAAACATTGGGCTATATATTGAATAGAAAAAAATGAAAAAAAATTATCAATTTTTAAATGATATCAACTTTCCATCTGATTTAAGAAAAGTTTCTGAAGATAATTTACAAAAAGTAGCAGATGAGGTGAGGGAGGAAATGATAAGTGCTGTTTCAGAAACAGGAGGTCACCTTGGTGCTGGTTTAGGAGTGGTTGAATTGACAGTCGCACTTCATTATGTTTTTGATACTCCAAATGATAAATTAATATGGGATGTTGGCCATCAATCTTACCCGCATAAAATTTTAACTGGAAGAAAAGATAAAATTAGAACTTTACGACAGGGCGATGGTTTATCAGGTTTTACAAAAAGATCTGAGAGTGAGTATGACCCATTTGGAGCAGCCCATAGTTCTACATCTATTTCATCAGCATTAGGAATTGCTGAGGCAAATAGATTAGAAAATAAGTCTTCAAATGTAATAGCAGTCATAGGTGATGGAGCAATTAGTGCAGGTATGGCTTACGAAGCTATGAATAATGCTGGAGCATCTAAGACAAAAATGATTGTTATTTTAAATGATAACGACATGTCAATTGCAAAACCAGTTGGAGCAATGAGAACTTACTTGGCAAAATTATTTACAGGTAAAATATATTTTAGTCTTAGAGAAACTTTAAAATTAATTACATCTGCATTTTCTAAAAGATTTAGTGCAAAGGCAGGAAAAGCAGAGGATTTTTTGCGTTCGGCAGTCACAGGAGGTACTTTGTTTAGTTCACTTGGCTTTTATTATGCTGGTCCTATAGATGGTCATGATTTATCAACTTTAATTCCGATTTTAAAGAATGCAAAAGACTCTAAACATGAGGGACCTATAATGATCCATATTAAAACCAAAAAAGGAAAAGGTTATTCTTATGCTGAAAAAGCAAATGACCATTATCACGGAGTATCAAAATTTAATGTTAATACTGGAGAGCAGGTAAAGAGCAAAATTAATTTTCCAGCCTATACAAAAGTTTTTGCTAATACTTTGGTTAAACATGCAAAAAAAGATAGCAAAATAGTGGGAATAACAGCCGCGATGCCAGGTGGGACTGGTATGGATATTTTTGGAAAAGAGTTTCCAAATAGAATGTTTGATGTAGGAATAGCAGAACAACATGCGGTAACTTTTGCTGCTGGTTTAGCAACTGAGGGATACAAACCATATGCTGCAATTTATTCTACCTTTTTACAAAGAGCATATGATCAAGTAGTTCATGATGTTGCAATCCAAAGTTTACCAGTTAGATTTGCGATAGACAGAGCAGGTTTGGTTGGTGCTGACGGATCAACACATGCTGGTTCATTTGATATAACTTATTTATCAACTTTGCCTAACTTTATAGTAATGGCCGCAAGTGATGAAGCCGAACTAGTTAAAATGATTAATACTTCAGTAGATATTAATGATAGACCTTCAGCTATTAGATATCCAAGAGGAACAGGAGTTGGTGTTGATCTTCCATCAATAGATGAAAAAATTGAAATCGGTAAGGGGAGAATTGTCCAGCAAGGAGCACAGGTTTGTATTTTAAACCTTGGTACTCGACTTGAGGAATGTAAATTAGCTGCAGAGGAATTAAAAGCAAAAGGAGCCTCAACAACAGTGATTGATGCTAGATTTGCTAAACCTTTAGATGAAGAACTTATAGTAAAATCTGCTAAAGACCATGAGCTTATGATTACTATTGAGGAAGGATCAATAGGTGGTTTTGGTTCTCATGTAAAAAATTTATTAGCTGAAAAAGGATTATTTGATAAAGGTTTAAAATTTAGATCAATGACTTTACCAGATGAATTTATTGAACAAGATGATCCAAAAAAAATGTACGATAAAGCTGGATTAAATAGTTCTCAAATTTCCAAGAAAATTTGTGATATTTTGTTTCAGAAAGATACAATAAGAGTTGTGAAAAATTAATTTTGACTAACTACACTGAGCTTTATTCATCAAGTAGTGATCAAGCAAAACACAGTTCATCATTGCCTCGCCAATTGGGACAGCCCTAATTCCAACACAAGGATCATGTCTACCTTTTACAGATATAGAGGTATTTTTACCAAATTTATTTATAGTTTTTCTACTAGTTAAAATTGATGATGTTGGTTTGACAGCAAAAGATGCAATAATTTCTTGTCCAGTAGAAATTCCACCAAGAATTCCACCAGCGTTATTTGAATTAAATTTTAATTTTTTTACTTTTGAAGAAATTTCATCTGAATTTTGTTCTCCACTTAATTGTGCAGAATTCATTCCTGCTCCAATATTTACACCTTTAACTGCATTAATACTCATCAGACCTGAAGCTATGTCAGTATCCAATTTTGAATAAATTGGAGCACCTAAACCAACTGGGATACCTCTTGCTCTTATTTCAATCACTGCTCCACATGAGGATCCTGATTTTCTTACACCAAGCAAATATTTTTCCCATAATTTAATCATTGATTTATCTGGACAAAAAAATGGATTTTTTGAAATTACTTTATCGTTCCATTGATTTGTATCACATCCAAGAATTCCTAGCTGAGTTACTGCACCAATTACTTTAAATTTTTTACCTAATTTTTTTTGAAGTACAACTTTTGCTATTGCACCGGCCGCAACTCGTGCTGCAGTTTCTCTAGCAGAAGATCTGCCACCACCTCTATAGTCTCTAATTCCATATTTTTTAAAATAAGTAAAATCTGCATGGCCTGGTCTGAACTTATTTTTAATATTACTATAATCTTTTGATCTCATGTCTTTATTGTAGATTATGAGAGAAATAGGTGTTCCTGTAGTTTTACCTTCAAATACTCCTGACAATATTTGAACTTTATCATCCTCTTTTCGCTGAGTTGTAAATTTAGATTGTCCAGGTTTTCTTTTGTCTAATTCTATTTGAATATCTCCCTCTTTAAGATTTATGTTTGGAGGACAACCATCAACAATACAACCAATTGCAGGCCCATGAGATTCTCCCCAAGTTGTGAAACGAAATAGCTTTCCAAAAGTATTAAATGACATTATTTATATTATATAGATTATTTTGTTTAAATTATGAATCAAAAAAACTCTTTAGGTCTTAACAGTTGCTTTTTAGATATAGATGATCCAATTCAATTATTTCATGAATGGATGGAGGAAGCAAAGAAAACAGAGCCAAATGACCCAAATGCTGTTTCTTTAGCTACATCAAATCAAAATAACATGCCTTCAGTTAGAATGGTTTTGCTTAAAGATTTCAGTAAAGATGGATTTGTATTTTATACAAATTTAAATAGTCAAAAGGGAAATGAATTAAAAAAAAATCCATATGCTGCTATGTGTTTTCATTGGAAAAGTCTTTTAAGACAAATAAGAATTAATGGAAAGGTTTCATTAGTTTCTGATCAGGTTGCAGATGAATACTATTTTTCTAGGGCATATGAAAGTCGAATAGGAGCTTGGGCTTCTAAGCAAAGTGAGAAATTAAATTCAAGAGATCAATTAATAAAATCGATTCAAGATTACAAAAAAAAATATAGCAATAAATCAGATGTGCCAAGACCAAGTCACTGGTCTGGGTGGATTTTATCTCCAGATAGTATTGAATTTTGGCTAGATGGTGAGAACAGAATCCACGAGAGATTAAAATACAATAAAGATAACTCCGGTAAGTGGATAAAGTCTTTATTAAGTCCTTAAAAATTTCTTGATAAACTAAATGATGTTAATTTTTTAAGAATATTTTTTTCTTCAGAGTCTTTAAATACACTTAGAGAATTTGAGGCTAAATTTATATAGTGCTGTGCTTTTTGATAGCATTCCTGAATTATTTTATACTTATTTATAAGAGCAATAATTTTATTAAAGTCATCTTTTGTTCTTAACTGTTTTTTAAACATATTTGATAAAATTTTCTTTTCATCATTTCCTAATTTTTGAAAAAGTAAAATTATTGGTAAGGTAATTTTTCCTTCAAAAAAATCTTGACCAATTTTTTTACCAAATAGTTTGAGCTCAGCGTTATAGTCTAGTGTGTCATCTGCTATTTGAAAAGTTAATCCCAAGTTTCTTCCATAAAATTCTAAAGCATCTTTTTCTTTATTTTCTGCATCAGATAAAATTGCACCAACTTTTGTTGCTGCTGCAAATAACTCAGCAGTTTTAGCTGAGATTATTTTTAAATATGTTTCTTCCAGCATATCAACTTCACCTTTGTGTTGAAGTTGCAGAACTTCTCCTTGAGCAATTTTAGATGAAGTGGATGATAATAATTTTAAAACTTCTAAGTTTCCGTCTTCTACCATCATTTCAAAACATCTACTCAATAGATAGTCTCCTATTAAAACTGAGGAATGATTATCCCAAACTTTGTTTAAAGTTTCTTTCCCTCTTCTAACAGTGCCTTGATCTATTACATCATCATGCATCAATGTTGCACTATGGATTAATTCAACACATGCAGCTAAATTTATATCTCTAGAGCCTTTTGAGTAACCACATAATTTTGCACTACCCAACGTTAATAAAGCTCTTAGTCTTTTTCCTCCAGTTTCTATATGATAATCTGTCATTTTTTGAACCAAGTGTACTTCGCTAGATAATTTTGATTTTATTTTTTCTTCGGTCAAAATGAGTTTTTCTTCAACTGAGTCTTTTAGCTTAAAATATGAATCATTTATCTGATTTTTAAGCAGTACAACTGTTCCCATAATATTTTTAAATTAGTATAATTTGTTTATATATATTACTTATCAATTGACGCACCATTTTCTTCAATTATAAGTAGTCTTTATATTCAATAAATAATTCTATAAGACTTACCTATGTTCTCTTTTTTTAAAAAGAAAAAAATTGTTTCTCACTTAAAATTAAGTGGAGTTATTGGTAATGCTGGAAAATTTAAACAAGGTATCGATTTTGCAGGTCAAGAAGAACTAATTAAAAAGGCTTTTTCTCTGAAAAAAGCGGCATGTGTTGCTATATCAATCAATTCCCCAGGAGGATCACCAGTTCAGTCTCATTTAATCTACAGTTTTATTAGACAACAAGCAAAAAAATACAAAAAAAAAGTTATTGTATTTGCTGAAGATGTGGCAGCTTCTGGAGGCTATTTGATTTCTTGTGCTGGAGACGAAATTTATGCAAATTCAAGTTCAATTATTGGATCTATAGGAGTTATATATTCTTCCTTTGGATTTACAGAATTGATAAAAAAAATTGGAGTTGAAAGAAGAGTGCATACCGCTGGTAAAAACAAAAGTACACTTGATCCATTTTTAGAAGAAAAAAATGAAGACATTGAAAGATTAAAAAATATTCAATTAGATCTTCATAAAGATTTTATAGATGTTGTTGAAAAAAGTAGAGGATCAAAATTAAATAAATCTGAAGTTGAGCTTTTTTCAGGTGAGTTTTGGTCAGGAACTAAAGCAAAAAATTTAGGATTGATTGACGGAATAGGTAACGCGCATGAAATATTAAAAGAAAAATTTGGTGAGGACGTGACTATTAAAAAATTTGAAAAATCAAAGGGATGGTTAAGTCAAAAACTTTCTTCATCTAGCAATCAAGTAGATCAAATAGCAAGTATTTTAGATGAAAGATCAATTTGGCAAAGATATGGTTTTTAAAGTAAAAAAAGAAAAAAAAAAAATTCAAACATTTCAAGAAACAATTTTAAATCTTCAGAAATTTTGGAGTAAAAAAGGTTGCGTAATTCTTCAGCCTTACGATATGGAAGTTGGAGCAGGAACTTTTCACCCAGCAACGACACTAAGATCACTAGGAACTAAACCATGGAAAACAGCTTATGTACAACCATCAAGAAGACCTACGGATGGAAGATATGGAGATAATCCAAACAGGTTACAACACTATTATCAATTTCAGGTTTTAATTAAACCGTCCCCTGAAAATATAAAAAAACTTTATCTAAATAGTTTATCTACTATAGGAATAGATCATAATGATCATGATATAAGATTTGTTGAAGATGATTGGGAAAGCCCAACATTAGGTGCCGCAGGATTGGGATGGGAAGTATGGTGTGATGGAATGGAAATTACCCAATTTACCTATTTTCAACAAATGGCTGGATTTGATTGTAAACCTGTGTCAGTTGAAATCACTTATGGCTTAGAAAGAATTTGTATGTTCACCCAAAAAGAAAAAAATGTTTACGATTTATTGTGGAATGATGAAGGTGTAAAATATCACGAAGTTTTTCATCAAGCTGAAAAAGAATTTTCAGCATATAATTTTGAACATGCAAATATAGAAACCCTTTTGAAAATGTTTGAAATGCATGAGTCAGAGGCAAAAGCTTTGGTAAAAAACAAAATCTCTTTACCAGCATATGATCAATGTTTAAAAGCCAGTCATGTTTTTAATATTTTAGATGCAAGAGGCGCAATTAGTGTTGCACAAAGAGCAGGTTATATTGCTAGAATAAGAGATATTACAAAATCCGCAGCAAGCGTTTGGTTAGATAGTCAAAAATAATGTCAGAGTTTTTTTTAGAATTATTCAGTGAGGAAATACCCTCAAATCTTCAACAAAATTTAAGAGAAGATTTACTTAAAAGTTTTAATGAGTTATTTTTAGAAAAATCAATTTTATTTAAAAAAAGCTCATCATACTCAACACCAAATAGACTAGTTGTATTGTTTGAAGGTGTTCAAAAAAATGTTGTACTAAAATCTGAGGAGATAAAAGGTCCAAATATTAAGTCACCAGAGCTGGCACTGGAGGGGTTTATTAGGTCAAATAAAATCTTAAAAAAGGATCTCTACCAGAAGAAAACTGAAAAAGGAGAATTTTATTTTTTTAAAACAAAATCAAAAAAATTACACACACATGAATTACTAGAGGAATATATCCCAATATTGTTAAATAAAATTCAATGGAAAAAATCAATGTATTGGGGAACTTTTGACCTTAATTGGGGTAGACCATTAAAGTCAATTTTAGCTATATTTAATAAAAAAAAGTTAAATTTCAATTTTCATCACCTAGCATCTT
>CACJRK010000025.1 GCA_902595795.1 uncultured Pelagibacteraceae bacterium | reverse complement strand
TATAGGCACAAATGCTGGAAAAGTTGCAGGTCAATCAATTATGCATTGTCATATTCATTTAATCCCAAGAAGAGAGGGAGATGTAGAGAATCCTCAAGGAGGTGTTAGGTCTGTGATTTCAAAAAAACAACATTACAAAAGAAAGTAAATATTTTTTTAGTTGTTATTAAAGACAAATTTATCAATAGTTTTTGTTGATCTGATGGGTTATCTAGATTAGAAAACTTTAAAATTATTCAAAATAACTTAACATAAGGGTACAATGTTTGAAACAAATCCATTTTCTTTACTATCCGAGGTAGTTCCTACTGTTGTTATGCAAGGTTTTATAATTGCGATGGTAATTTTGATTGCTCTTGGAACAATTATTCAGATGATACACCATAAAAATTTAACTTATTTCTTTAACAATGCAAAAAAAGCAAAATTGCAGGCAACAAGAGAGGTTGGAGCTGCTGAGAAGGCAAAAATTATTGCTAAGACTACTGTTTATGACATTGGAACAACATCAGAATTAGGTTTTGGAAAAAGAAGATTAGCACATGTTCTTGGTATGTATGGAACTTTAATCTTTTGGATTGCTTCAGCAATGTTAGTGTTTTGTTATACAGGTGCAGATAAAAATTCTTCTACAATGTGGTCAATGCTATGGCATGTAGGTGCAATACTTACATGTGTTGGTGGATTTTGGTTTTGGTTTTTTTTAAGAGTAGATGTTTCTGCTGAGGCACACCCTTGGTATAGAATTATTAAAGCTGATTTGTTTGTTCTA
Source organism: uncultured Pelagibacteraceae bacterium (assembly GCA_902595795.1). Taxonomy (GTDB): domain Bacteria; phylum Pseudomonadota; class Alphaproteobacteria; order Pelagibacterales; family Pelagibacteraceae; genus Pelagibacter. Next base: position 10,772 of record CACJRK010000025.1, on the reverse strand, counting down.
GCATTATTAGCGTGTTCAACTTTTGGACTAGCTTGGTCTTACACTCAATTTAATGGTCAAGTAGGTTTGTCATTCTTATTTTTTGCATTGTTTGTTGTTTCAAATTTAGTTTTATTTGGTGGAGTTTATTGGTCAAAATTTGCTCATATGTTCTATAAGCCTGGAGCAGCAATACAGAAAAATTTAGCTGAAGCAGACGGTTCTAGAGATAATTTACCACCTCCTGCAGATGCGCCTGAGCAATTTGGCCTGGGTATAAAAAGAGAAGAGCCAAAACATTATTAATATGATAACAAAAAAGGAAAGAAAATAAATTATGTCAACTTTTGTATATATGACTAGATGTGATGGATGCGGTCACTGCGTAGATATTTGTCCATCTGATATAATGCACATTGATGAAAATATTAGACGTGCAAAAAATATAGAACCCAATTTTTGTTGGGAATGTTATTCATGTGTAAAAGCATGCCCAAATCATGCGATTGATGTAAGAGGTTATGCAGATTTTGCTCCAATGGGACATAGCGTTAGAGTAAGACGTGAAGAAGAAAAAGGAACTATTTCTTGGAAAATTAAATTTAGAAATGGAACAACAAAAGACTTTGTTTCACCAATAACAACAAAACCATGGGGAAAATTTATTCCTAAACTTGCAGATGGTGAAAAAATTAAACAAGGAGAATTAAATTCACAAAGATTATACACTGAACCTGAAGGACTAAATATCGATGGTGAACTTCCTGCAGTTCCAAAAGAGTCTTTTAAAAAAGGAGTTTATTACTAATGGCTAAGCACAAAACTCATTATGAGGACTGCGATGTACTAGTTGTTGGTGGAGGTATGGCTGGTACTGGTGCAACTTTCGAAGCAAGGCACTGGGGCAGAGATATGAAAATTGTTTGTGTTGAAAAAGCAAATATAGATAGAAGTGGGGCAGTGGCTCAAGGTCTTTACGCAATTAACTGTTACATGGGTATGCAGTGGGGCGAAAATCAACCTGAAGATCATGTCAGATATGCAAGAAATGATTTGATGGGAATGGTTAGAGAAGATTTAGGATATGACATGGCTCGTCATGTAGACTCAACTGTTCATATGTTTGATGAGTGGGGTCTTCCTATGATGAAAAATGAAGAGACTGGAAGATATTTAAGAGAAGGTAAGTGGCAGATAATGATCCATGGTGAAAGTTATAAGCCAATTGTTGCAGAAGCAGCAAAAAAATCTGCGGACAAAATTTATAACAGAATTATGATTACTCATCTTTTAATGGATGAGGCTCAAGAGAACAGAGTGGGTGGTGCTGTTGGCTTTAATATGAGAACAGGTGATTTTCATGTATTCAGAGCAAAGGCTGTTATTGTTGCAGCAGGTGGAGCTTCACACATATTTAAGCCAAGAGCTGTTGGTGAAGGTATGGGAAGAACTTGGTATGCCCCTTGGAGCAATGGTTCAGCGTACGCATTACCAATTGCAGCTGGTGCTAAGATGACACAAATGGAAAACAGAATTGTGTTATGTAGATTTAAAGATGGATATGGACCTGTTGGAGCTTATTTCTTGCATTTAAAAACATATACACAAAATGCAAATGGTGAAAACTATGAGAAGAAATGGTACGACCAGACTAAAGAATTAGTTGGAGAATATATAGATCACCATCCAACACCTACATGTTTAAGAAACCATGCTTTTATTCAAGAAACTATGGCAGGTGGTGGACCAATTCATATGGTTACTACTGAGGCTTTTCAAGATCCACATTTAGAAACTGTTGGTTGGGAAAACTTTTTAGGAATGACTGTAGGTCAGGCTGTTGTTTGGGCATCTCAAAATATTGATCCAAAATATACAAACCCTGAATTAACAACGTCTGAACCATATGTAATGGGATCACATGCTACTTGTTCAGGAGCTTGGGTTAGTGGTCCAGAAGACTTGTCTCCACCAGAATATTTCTGGGGTTATAATAGAATGCTTACAATTGATGGTTTGTTTGGAGCAGGTGATACTGTTGGCGGAAGTGCTCACAAATTTTCATCGGGCTCATTCACTGAAGGTAGATTGGCGGCAAAAGCAGCTGTAAAATACATTGAAGACAAAAAAGCTGAGGGTTTAAAGGTTTCTGATAAACAATGTGAGGATTTTAAAGCTAAAGTTTACAAACCTTTAGAAAACTATACCGTAGCTCAAAATGAGATTACAGGAGGAACAGTATCTCCAAGCTATATTTCACCTATTCAAGGTTTACAACGTTTACAAAGAATTATGGATGAATATGTAGGTGGAATAGCCACAAACTATATGACAAATGCTAATATGTTAAAAAGAGGATTAGAGTTGTTAGCTTGGCTTGAGGAAGATCTTGAAAATGTTGGAGCTGAGGATTATCACCAACTTATGAGAGCATGGGAACTTAAGCACAGAGCCCTTACTTCTCAGTGTGTAACAGAACACACAATGTTCAGAGAAGAAACTAGATGGCCTGGATATTATTACAGAGGTGACTATATGAAACTTGATGACGATAATTGGCATTGTTTAACAGTTTCGAGAAGAGATCCTAAAACAGGTAAATTTAGTATGGAGAAAGTTCCTGTCTACCATATAGTGGATGAGAACGAGAAGAAAAAAGCTTCTTAGTAGATAATTTAATTAAATCACATGGATATTCTATCTAAATCAGATGATGAAATATATGAATTAGCCAAACCTATTTGGGATAATTTGGTTAAATCATCTAATCTCAAAGATTATGGTGGGTTTACAAGAGATTTCTCTACTCAAATGCTTTTTGGTGCTAACGAAGTAGAGCTTGGTAAACAGTGGGCTAATAATAAGCTAATCACTAATCTTAAAGAGACTTTTGAACCTTTCGGTTGCCTTAGAAGAGGAGATCACATAACCGTTCTGATTAAGCAAAGAAACAAAGAGATCCCAGGAGAGTTTCTTGGGAGATTAGTCTTAGGTGTAGAAGATCGTACGGTTAAGGTTTTTGGAGCCACCATCTATTAGGTAAAAAAATTACTAAATAATAAATAATTGTTTGACAAATTTCGTTGTGGGTGTAATGACGGTTAATGTTACTTTCTAACGTAAAAATTATAAACAAACTCTCAAATTTTAAACCAACATTTATTAAAGCAGGAATTATAGTAAGCTTAACAGCTTACTGGGGAGTGATTTTAGTTGGAACGTTTATTACTTTTAATTAAGTTGTTTTTTTAACAACTTGTAAATTTTTTATGGAAGTATTTTTACCGATAGCCCAAGTTTTTGTTAATCCTGTAGAGATACTTTTGTTAAGTGCTATTGTTGGAGTTCTATCAGGCTTATTTGGTGTTGGTGGTGGTTTTTTAATGACACCCTTTTTAATATTTCTAGGAATACCTCCTGCATACGCAGTTGCAAATGAAGCAAATAATATTTTAGCTACCTCAGTTTCAGGATCAACCACTCATTATTTAAAAAATACTTTAGATTATAAAATGGGTTCAATGATAGTGATTGGAGGAGTAATTGGAACTTCTTTAGGAATTTATACTTTTACATATTTTAAAGGTATTGGAAAAATTGATACAGTTATCTCTCTGGCTTATATGTATATATTAGCAATAATTGGAACTTTAATGTTAGTTGAAAGTTTAGGTGAAATAGATAAAGCAAAAAGAAACGTAGTTGTTAAAAAAAAATTACACGTTCATTATTGGATACATGGTCTTCCATTAAGAATGAGATTTCCAAAGTCAAAATTGTATGAGAGTATTTTTACTCCAATTATAATTGGTCTATTAGTTGGTTTTATTGCAGCTATCATGGGAATTGGAGGAGCGTTTATTTTAGTTCCCGCAATGATTTATATAATTAAGATGCCAACTAAATTAGTTCCAGGTACATCTTTGTTTGTAACAATTTTTGTAAGTGTGGTTGTTACTTTTCTTCATTCATTTAATTATGGATCTATAGATTTATTACTAGTTCTAATGTTAGTTATAGGATCAATTATAGGAGTACAGGTTGGACAAAAAATAGGAGAAAGAATTGATAGTTCTGGTTTAAGAGCTTTATTAGCAATTTTGTTACTGATAGTGGGTATAGCAATAGCATATGATACATTTTTTGCGGATCAGAATATTAATGGGGCTGCTAAAGCAACTATTTCAGATTTAAACTTCTTTTCTCAATTTATAATTGATTTTTCAAAAGAAATGCCTTTCTTTTATGGACTATTTACGATTATGTTTGCAATTATTTTAGGTGTTGGCGCAGCATTTATTAGACGTTTTATTTCAAATTTAAGAAAAAAAATATTAGTAAAATCTTAAATTAAAAAATTTTTTAAAGTTTCTATATATATTAAGCTTATAATTCCAACCGTTACGGCTGCGATTAAACCTACTATAAAGGGTTTATACCCCATTGATTTAAGTTCACCTAAGTTTATTGAAATTCCTACAGCTGCCATTGCCATTGTTAAAAATACAGTTGCTAAAATTTTTATATATTCAATAAACTTAGACCAAGCATAAAAATTATCAGTTTCAACTGAAAAGAATTGATCTCCTAAATTTCTCAAAACTATCATGCCTATGAAACCAATTACAAAATATGGAAAAATACTTAAAATTGAGTATTTTTGCTCTTTAAATTCACCTCTATTATATAAGAAAGCAAACAAAGGAATTAGTATGACTAGAAAAGTATTTCTAATTAATTTTGTTACTGTTGCTACATCTAAAGTTTCAGGATTATTAAATTGTTGATCATAAATTAATCCAGCTGCAGCGACCTGAGAGGTTTCATGTATTGAAGTCCCTAAAAATAACCCAGCTTCTAAAGCATTATTATCAAAATACCATTCTGCGAAATAGGGGTAAACCACCATAGCAATTACTCCAAACAATGTGATATTAGCTATTGCATAGGCAATTTCTGTTTTTTTTGCATTTATAACTGGAGCTGTTGCAACAATTGCAGTAGCACCACAAACACTAGTACCTATAGCAATTAGGTAAGACATTTTAGATGATATAGGTACTTTTTTTATGAGAAGTTTTATTAATATTAATACTCCCAAAATACAAAATATAACAAGAGGTATGGCAACAGAGCCAAATTTTATAAAATCAGCAAAACTTAATCTAATACCTAAAAAAATTATTCCTAATTTTAAAATATATTGTTGGGTAAAATCCAAACCAATCATCATACCTGGTCTTGGAGTAAAAGCATTTCCCATTAATATTCCAAGAAGTATTGCAATTAATACTGTTGAAATTGGACTTTTTTCGGTACCAAAAATTTCTATTGCTAAAACGTTATTAATACCTTGAGAAAATAAACAAAATATTAAAGCTAAGACAACACCTGGAAAAATTAATTTTAAATACTGAAACTTATTAACCACAGATTTTTATGCACTTCTGTAGAGTTTAGTCATCACAAATTCTTTGTGACCTAAAGCCTCTGCACAAGTCAATCTTCCGTTAGCTACCCTTAAAGTCGTTTTGATTAGTTCATCTCCAGCTTCAGATAAATTCATTTCTCTTGAAAGAATTTTTGAAACATCACAATCAATATGTTCACCCATTCCTTTTACAGTTAATGGATTAGCTGTTAATTTAACAACAGGTTCAATTGGATTCCCGACAATATTTCCTTGTCCAGTTGGAAATAAGTGAATATTAAAACCTGCAGCAGCTTGAAGTGTTACACATTCAGCAGCTGCCGATGAAGTATCCATAAAATATAAACCCTTTCCTTTAGTTGGTTCCTCAGCTGGTTCAAGTACGTCAATAAATTTACAATTTCCAATTTTTTGAAAATTCCCAAAAGCTTTTTCTTCAATTGTTGTTAATCCTCCAGCTATATTTCCAGCTGTTGGTTGACTTTCAGAAAGATCATCTGTAGCTTCTTTTAGAATAAAATCATTGTAAGAGCTCCAAGTTTTCATAAATTTTTCAGAAGCTTCTTTTGTAGCTCCTCTAGTTGCACACACTTGTTCTGCACCAGTTAATTCTGAAGTTTCACCAAAACATAAATGAACTCCTAGTGGTTCAAGCTTATCCATTAAGTTTCCTACAGTTGGGTTAGCGGCTAGTCCTGAAGTAGTATCAGACTCTCCACACTTAACTGAAATCCATAAATCACTTAAAGGACATTCTACTCTTTGTTTTTCCGAAGCCCACATTACAAATTCTTGTGCTTTTTTAGATGCTTTCATTGTCGTACCAATATCTCCTGTACGTTCAATATGAAAACCTTCAACTGGTTTTCCAGTTTTTGCAATTCCATCTACAATTTTTTTTGTCCATTTCGGTTCAATACCAATAACAATCACTGCTGCAACATTCGGATTACAGCCAGTTCCTATCATTGTTCTAAAATGAAGCTCTAAGTCAGCTCCAAATTGAAGTCTTCCATAAGAATGAGGAAGAGCAATTGTACCTTTAATATTATTAGCAACAGCTTCTGCACATGCATTTGAAATATCATCTACTGGTAAAATAATTACATGATTTCTTGTTCCGGCTCTGCCGTTTTCTCTTTTATAACCTAAAAAGCTCTTTGGGATTTCCATACTATTACCACTTCTTTGTTTTTACATTGTGAACATGTACGTGTTCACCTTTTCTAATTGATTTAACAACTTTACCAATATCGTGACCATATTTTAAAATTGTATCACCTTCATTAAGGTCAACCATAGCGATTTTGTGACCTAAAGGTATTTCATCTACGGATTGAATATTTATTGAACTGTCATCTTCCATTATCCAGCAAGCACAATCCTGTTTAGGAGTGATTTTTTCAATAACAACTACTCCTACGTTGTCTTTTTTGTCATGTATTATTATATCTGTTGCCATATCGTGTCGATTTGTTTGTTTGAAATTTCTAAAATCTTATATATTAATCGCACAGATTAACAAACGAATTTTATAAATACTTAAATTTACACTTTAGAGAGGTTCTAGTTTTATGACAAAAATGACAACAGAAGAAGCCTTTGTAAAAGTTTTACAAATGCACGGTATTGAACATGCTTTCGGAATTATCGGTTCAGCCTTTATGCCAATTTCAGATATTTTTCCAGATGCAGGTATTACTTTTTGGGATGTTGCTCACGAAACAAATGGTGGTTTAATTGCTGATGGTTACACAAGAGCTACTGGTAAAATGTCAATGGTTATCGCTCAGAACGGACCAGGAATTACTGGATTAGTTACACCAATTAAAACAGCTTATTGGAATCATACACCACTCTTATTAGTTACACCACAAGCTGCAAACAAAACAATGGGACAAGGTGGATTTCAAGAAGTAGAGCAAATGAATTTATTTAAAGATATGGTTTGTTATCAAGAAGAAGTTAGAGACCCATCTAGAATGGCAGAAGTATTAAATAGAGTTATAGAAAAAGCTATAAGAGGATCAGCACCAGCACAAATAAATGTTCCAAGAGATTATTGGACACAAGTAATTGATATTGATCTTCCACCAATTGTTAGATTGGAGAGACAAGCAGGTGGAGTAGATGCAATCAAAAAAGCTGCAGATTTATTATCAAAAGCAAAATTTCCAGTTATATTGTCAGGTGCTGGAGTTGTAATTGGTGGAGCTATTGAAGATTGTAAAAAACTTGCGGAAAAATTAGATGCACCAGTGTGTTCAGGTTATCAACATAATGATAGTTTTCCAGGAAGTCATCCTTTGGCTGCTGGTCCGTTAGGATACAATGGTTCAAAAGCTGGAATGGAATTAATAAAGCAAGCAGATGTTGTTTTAGCTTTAGGTACAAGATTAAATCCATTCTCTACTTTACCTGGTTATGGAATGGACTATTGGCCAAAAGATGCAAGTATTATCCAAGTAGATATGAATTCTGATCGAATTGGTCTTACAAAGAAAGTTACAGTTGGAATTTGTGGTGATGCAAAACTAGTGGCACAACAATTACTAGCACAACTTTCACCAACTGCAGGTGATAAAGACAGACAAAAAAGGAAAGACATAATTCATCAAACAAAATCTGCATGGTTACAAAAATTATCAAGTCTAGATCATGAAGAAGATGATGAAGGTACTGTGTGGAATGAAGAAGCTAGAAAAAGAGATGCAGATAGAATGTCACCTAGACAAGCATGGAGAGCAATTCAAGCAGGTATGCCAGATGACGTAATTATATCAAGTGACATAGGAAACAACTGTGCAATTGGTAATGCTTATCCTACTTTTGAAAAAGGTAGAAAATATTTAGCACCTGGTTTATTTGGTCCATGTGGATATGGTTTTCCATCTATATTAGGAGCAAAAATAGGATGTCCAGACACTCCAGTAATTGGTTTTGCAGGTGATGGTGCTTTTGGTATCAGCATGAATGAGATGAGCTCATGTGCTAGAGAAGAATGGCCAGCTATTTCTATGGTGATTTTTAGAAATTATCAATGGGGTGCAGAAAAAAGAAATACGACTCTTTGGTTTGATGATAATTTTGTAGGAACTGAGTTAGATCCAGAGTTAAGTTACGCTAAAGTTGCTGATGCTTGTGGTTTAAAAGGTGTAACAGTTAGAACTATGGAAGAAACCACAAACGCAATAAAGCAGTCTTGTGAGGATCAGAAGAAAGGAATTACAACTTTTATTGAAGTAATTTTAAACCAAGAGCTTGGTGAACCTTTTAGAAGAGACGCTATGAAGAAACCAGTAAGAGTAGCAGGTATTAAAAAAGAAGATATGAAGAAGCAACCTTCTTTAAATTCTTAAAATCTTTTAAATAACTACTAACTATCGTAATCTTCTTTTATGGAAGTTATAAATGATAATGGCTGCAGTTGGATTAATGACCTAAATCCAAGGAATAATATTGATAAACTGTCATCTAATTTAGATTGTGAATGGTTAATTGTAGGTGCTGGTTATACAGGTTTATCTGCTGCTAGAAAATTAGGTCAATTATATCCTAATCAAAAAATTATTTTAGTAGATGCCCAATTAGCAGGAGAAGGTGCCAGTAGTAGAAATTCAGGATATTTAGTTGATACTACACTTAATGACGGTTTTACATCTAACAAAGAATTAGAAAGTTATAAAAAAAAAGTAGACATTTATAAATTAGGAATTGAGGCTGTTAAAAAATTTATAAAAGAACACCAGGTAGATTGTGATTGGAATGAATGTGGAAAGTATTTTGCTTCATCAAAAACGGAAGATAAAAAAATATTAGAAAATTTCTCAGATATTTTATCTAAATTAGGTTTTGAGCATAATTTATTATCAAACAAAGAACTCAAAGAAAGATTAGGTACTAATTTTTATAATATTGCTCTTCATACTAAAGGAGGTATTTTGCTACATCCAGGTAAATTAGTTAGAGCTATGATTGATACATTACCAGAAAATGTAAAACTTTATGAAAACTCTTCATTATTAAACTGGAAAAAAATTAATGAAACAGTCATTTGTAATTTTATAAATGGTTCAATTAAAACAAAAAAGATTATTTTTTGTACAAATGGATTTTTAAAATCTTTAGGAATAAAATCTAATTATAATTTTCCTATTACTTTAACAGCAAGTATGACAAGAACCTTGACTGATGAAGAGTTTACATCTATTGGTGAGCCCAAAGAGTGGGGAGTATTACCAGTAAGGCCAATGGGAGCAACAATTCGAATGACAAAGAATAAAAGAATTTTAATTAGAAATACTGCAGAAGTTTACAATCCTTTTAAAATGTCTAAATCTGATTTACTTAAAAGGTCTATAAATCAGAAATTGGGGATTAAAAAAAGATTTCCACAATTACCAAATAATATTATTCAATCTTCCTGGTCTGGAGTTGTGTCTAGGACAAGGAATAGTTCTCAGATATTTGAAAAGGTAGATAAGAATATTTTTGTTGCAGGTTGTTATAATGGTTCAGGTATAGGGGTAGGCACATTATTTGGAGAACAAATTGCAATAAAAGCTAGTAATGAGAGCACAAGGGAAATTAAAATAATTGAGGCGAGAAATAAACCTACTTGGTTACCGCCCCAGCCTTTTTTAAATATAGGTGTTAAAGCGAGATTATTTTATGAAAGATTAAGAGCTAAATCAGAAATTTAAATTTAATAAAAATCTAAATTACTGGTAGAATTAAATACTATTATGAAAGTAATAAGACCTTTTGGTCCAACTATAGCTAAAGCCTCAATGTCTGAAAGTTTAGTTAATGAGCTAAATGACTATGTTGACAAAACCTTGAAAGATAAACCAAAAACACAAGAATTGGATTATGGAAAAATGTTAGCTGGAAATGTACAGCAAGAATTTCTTTTAGATAAAGAGTTTACCTTTTCTTCTGGATGGGAATTTTTTTTAAAAGAAAATACCGAAAAATGGATTTTTGAATCTACTAATGAAAAAGTTACTGATTTTAAAATAATTGATACCTGGATTGTAAGACAATTCGAAAATGAATATAACCCATTACATTCGCATGGTGGACATATTTCTGGAGTAGGATATTTGAAATTACCAGATAATTATGGTGAAACAGTTCAAAAAAGTAAAGAAGAAAATTTTAACGGAAACCTTCAACTTGTGCATGGATCAAAAAATTTTCTTTCGCCCATTACTTTAAATATTAAACCAAAAGTTGGTGATTTTTATTTTTTTCCCCATTATTTGATGCATTCAGTTTATCCTTTTAAAAATAAAAATGCAGAGAGAAGGTCGGTTTCTTTTAACGCTTATATTGACGCTGATATTTACAATTCTTATGG
>CACJRK010000024.1 GCA_902595795.1 uncultured Pelagibacteraceae bacterium | reverse complement strand
AGGCTCTAAATTACTTATAATTTCATTGAGCGTTTTTTTAAAATAAATATTATTTATAAAATTATTATATTTTTCATTATCTAACTTTTTTTGATAATTAAAGTAAGATGAAATTATTATAGTTATGATAGTTAATAAAATTAGTCCTAAAATATTTAAATTTTTAAAGAAAAAGACTGTAAATTTTTTTATCATCTAAAATATTTTAATGACAATTATTAGTTTAGCGTTTGAAAAAAATCAAAAAAAACCAATTAAATAGGCATTTTTAGCTAATTTTTTTATTCTTAAACGCTTGATTTCCTTTCATTTTAGCCTATAAGCACTGAACTTTCCTAATAAAATTATTGTTTCTACAATAAATTAGTAAGGATTATTGAGCCTTTTAGGCCCAATTAGCTATTTAAAAAGTAAAAATTTAAGAAGAGAAGTGTGGACGGTTAAGGTTACCAAAATTTGTCGTACACACTTCAAATTTATATAAATTTTATTCTTAGAATTTATATAGAAGCTAGTGTGCGCCGTTTTTAAACTTGAGAGTTTGATCATGGCTCAGAACGTACGCTGGCGGCACGCCTAACACATGCAAGTCGAACGAAGTAGCAATACTTAGTGGCAGACGGGTGAGTAACATGTAGGTATCTGCCCTTTGGCCTGGAATAACACGAGGAAACTTGTGCTAATACCGGATAAGTCTTTACGGAGAAAGCTTTATGCACCATTGGATGAGCCTGCACTTGATTAGTTTGTTGGTAGGGTAATGGCCTACCAAGACTGTGATCAATAGCTGATTTGAGAGGATGATCAGCCACATTGGGACTGAGACACGGCCCAAACTCCTACGGGAGGCAGCAGTGGGGAATCTTGCACAATGGAGGAAACTCTGATGCAGCGATGCCGCGTGAGTGAAGAAGGCCCTTGGGTTGTAAAGCTCTTTCGTCGGGGAAGAAAATGACTGTACCCGAATAAGAAGGTCCGGCTAACTTCGTGCCAGCAGCCGCGGTAATACGAAGGGACCTAGCGTAGTTCGGAATTACTGGGCTTAAAGAGTTCGTAGGTGGTTGAAATAGTTGGTGGTGAAATCCCAGAGCTTAACTCTGGAACTGCCATCAAAACTTTTCAGCTAGAGTATGATAGAGGAAAGCAGAATTTCTAGTGTAGAGGTGAAATTCGTAGATATTAGAAAGAATACCAATTGCGAAGGCAGCTTTCTGGATCATTACTGACACTGAGGAACGAAAGCATGGGTAGCGAAGAGGATTAGATACCCTCGTAGTCCATGCCGTAAACGATGTGTGTTAGACGTTGGAAATTTATTTTCAGTGTCGCAGCAAAAGCGATAAACACACCGCCTGGGGAGTACGACCGCAAGGTTAAAACTCAAATGAATTGACGGGGACCCGCACAAGTAGTGGAGCATGTGGTTTAATTCGAAGATACGCGCAGAACCTTACCAACACTTGACATGTTCGTCGCGACTCTAAGAGATTAGAGTTTTCGGTTCGGCCGGACGAAACACAGGTGCTGCATGGCTGTCGTCAGCTCGTGTCGTGAGATGTTGGGTTAAGTCCCGCAACGAGCGCAACCCTCACTTTTAGTTGCCATCATTAAGTTGGGCACTCTGAAAGAACTGCCAGTGATAAGCTGGAGGAAGGTGGGGATGACGTCAAGTCCTCATGGCCCTTACGTGTTGGGCTACACACGTGCTACAATGGTATCTACAACAGGAAGCAAGACTGCGAAGTTAAGCAAATCCCTAAAAGATACCTCAGTTCGGATTGCACTCTGCAACTCGAGTGCATGAAGCTGGAATTACTAGTAATCGTGGATCAGCGTGCCACGGTGAATGCGTTCCCGGGTCTTGTACACACCGCCCGTCACACCATGGGAGTTGGTTCTACCTTAAGGCAAGGTTTCAAACCCTTGACCACGGTATAGTCAGCGACTGGGGTGAAGTCGTAACAAGGTAGCCGTAGGGGAACCTGCGGCTGGATTACCTCCTTTCTAAGGATGAATGAAAGTAAAATTTTATTCTAAATAATATACATCGGTAATGTTGACCGTCCTCATTTCTCTTCTTAAATTAATGTTTCCTTCTTGTAGGGCCGGTAGCTCAGTTGGTTAGAGCACACCCTTGATAAGGGTGGGGTCGAAAGTTCGAGTCTTTCTCGGCCCACCATACTTAACTGGGGGATTAGCTCAGCTGGGAGAGCGCCTGATTTGCATTCAGGAGGTCAGCGGTTCGATCCCGCTATCCTCCACCAGGAAACATTTAGTTATAAAAATTGTGAATAAAATAATAATTAATATCAATATCTATATCCGAACATTAGTAATGTTATTAGCTAATGTTCAAAATAAAAATTTGATTCAACACAGATGAATTTTTTTCTGTGCATAAATCAAGCGTTTAAGGGCGTGTAGTGGATGCCTTGGCACTGAAAGCCGATGAAGGACGTGATATACTGCGATAAGTTTCGGGGAGCTGTATGTAAGTTTTGATCCGAAAATTTCCGAATGGGGAAACCCACCACTTTATGTGGTACTTTAAACTGAATACATAGGTTTAAAGAGACAACCTGGAGAACTGAAACATCTAAGTAACCAGAGGAAAAGAAATCAATTGAGATTCCGTTAGTAGTGGCGAGCGAACGCGGACTAGGCCAGTAATTTTGTTAAAAAAATTTGAATAGTTTGGAAATGCTAACCATAGAGGGTGATAGTCCCGTATGAGTAATGTTTAACAAAATTCTTGAGTAAAGCGGGACACGTGAAATCCTGCTCGAATATAGGGGGACCACCCTCTAAGCCTAAATACTCTTCAGTGACCGATAGTGAACTAGTACCGTGAGGGAAAGGTGAAAAGAACCCCTATTAGGGGAGTGAAATAGAACCTGAAACTGCATGCCTACAATCAGTCGAAGCTCTTTTTAGAGTGACGGCGTACCTTTTGTATAATGGGTCAGTGACTTAATTTATAAAGCAAGCTTAAGCCATCTAGGTGTAGGCGCAGCGAAAGCAAGTCTTAATAGGGCGATTAGTTTTATGAATTAGACCCGAAAACGAATGAGCTTACCATGAGCAGGTTGAAAGTTGGGTAACACCAACCGGAGGACCGAACCAGTTGACGTTGAAAAGTCTTTGGATGACTTGTGGTAAGGGGTGAAAGGCCAACCAAATTCGTAGATAGCTGGTTTTCCGCGAAAACTATTTAGGTAGTGCGTTGAATAAATAGATGTTTAGAGGTAGAGCACTAAATGGGCTAGGGGGAAGAGATTCTTACCAAACCTAATAAAACTCCGAATGCTAGACATTGTTCTTCAACAGACAGACTGTGGGTGCTAAGGTCCATGGTCGAGAGGGAAAGAGCCCAGACCACCAGATAAGGTCCCCAAATTATGATTAAGTGTGAAAGGATGTGGAAATTCCTTAACAGCCGGGAGGTTGGCTTAGAAGCAGCCATCCTTTAAAGATAGCGTAACAGCTCACCGGTCTAATAGAGTTTCTGCGCCGAAGATGTAACGGGGCTAAAATCATATACCGAATCTGTGGGTTTATAAAACTTTCGAGTTTTATAAGCGGTAGCGGAACGTTCTGTAAGCCTTTGAAGGGATACCTGTGAGGGATCCTGGAGGTATCAGAAGTGCGAATGCTGACATAAGTAACGATAAAAGAAGTGAAAAACTTCTTCGCCGAAAATCCAAGGGTTTCTGCGCAAGGTTAATCCGCGCAGAGTTAGTCGGCACCTAAGGCGAGGGCGAAAGCCGTAGTCGATGGAAATAAGGTTAATATTCCTTAACCAGATGGTAGTGACGGATCTTGTAAGTTGTGTGCTCTTAATGGATTGAGTATGCCGCGAAAAGGTTCCAAGAAATAGCTCCATCATTAGACCGTACCCTAAACCGACACAGGTGGATTAATAGAGTATATTTAGGCGCTTGAGAGAATGATGTTGAAGGAACTCGGCAAAATGCTTCCGTAACTTCGGGATAAGGAAGACCTGTTTTTAGGCAACTAGAGATGGGTGGCACAAGCCAGGGAGAAGCGACTGTTTATCAAAAACACAGGGCTCTGCTAACACGTAAGTGGATGTATAGGGTCTGACGCCTGCCCGGTGCTGGAAGGTTAATGCGGTTGGTGCAAGCTAACTTCTGAAGCCCCAGTAAACGGCGGCCGTAACTATAACGGTCCTAAGGTAGCGAAATTCCTTGTCGGGTAAGTTCCGACCTGCATGAATGGCGTAACGATTTCTCCGCTGTCTCCAACATCAACTCAGTGAAATTGAATTCTCCGTGAAGATGCGGAGTTCGCGTAGTTAGACGGAAAGACCCCGTGCACCTTTACTGCAACTTTACATTGGTATTAGGAAAAACATATTTAGTATAGGAGGGAGACATTGAAGCAAAGGCGTCAGCTTTTGTGGAGTCACCAGTGAAATACCTCTTTTGTTTTTCTTGGTATCTAACTGATTGCCGTCATCCGGCATCAAGACATTGTATGGTGGGTAGTTTGACTGGGGCGGTCGCCTCCCAAATAGTAACGGAGGCGTGCGAAGGTAGGCTCAGAACGGTCAGAAATCGTTCGTAGAGTGCAATGGCATAAGCCTGCCTGACTGTGAGACTGACAAGTCGAGCAGAGACGAAAGTCGGTCATAGTGATCCGGTGGTTCTGAGTGGAAGGGCCATCGCTCAACGGATAAAAGGTACGCCGGGGATAACAGGCTGATACTGCCCAAGAGCTCATATCGACGGCAGTGTTTGGCACCTCGATGTCGGCTCATCACATCCTGGGGCTGGAGCAGGTCCCAAGGGTTTGGCTGTTCGCCAATTAAAGTGGTACGTGAGCTGGGTTCAGAACGTCGTGAGACAGTTCGGTCCCTATCTGCTATGCGTGTAGAAGAATTGAGAGGAGTTGACCCTAGTACGAGAGGACCGGGTTGAACATACCACTGGTGGACCGGTTGTAGCGCCAGCTGCAGTGCCGGGTAGCTAAGTATGGAAGAGATAACTGCTGAAAGCATCTAAGCGGGAAACTCACCTCAAAACTAGTTCTTCCTATAGAGCCGTGGTAGACCACCACGTTGATAGGCTGGATGTGGAAGCGCAGTAATGCGTGCAGCTGACCAGTACTAATAGCTCAATTGGCTTGATTTATGCACTGAAAAAAATTTTTATAATTAATTATTATCTTGAACTAAAAAATTACTAAAAACTTAATTTTATATTTACAGTTTATAGTTAAGCTCTTTTATTTCTTGTTTTCTTAGCTTCAAAAATAACTTTTTTTTTGATTTTCTTTTAATCATTGAAAATTCATCATTTATTTTTGATAAAAAATCTTTATGATTTTTGTTTGGTAAATACCAATATCTGCCACTTCTATTTAATCTACTTTTCCATCTGGTTAATGTAGAAAAAGGATCTTTAGTCCTTAATCTAAATTCCAAACCTAAACGAACTTCATTTCCTTTGTTGTAAGTATAATGAGGTAAAAAACCTCCAAAGACAAAAGTTTGACCACGAACATTCTTAATGTTGTAGGTATCTTTTTCTTCTAATTTTCTTAATTCTTTAAAATATTTTTTTGAATTAAGAAAATCTTTCTTTTTATATGTTCTGCTTAGTTTTTTATATAATTTGGCCTCTTTGTTTGTTGTTTTAACTATTTTAACTTTTGAAGTTTTCTTATTAATTATAAGATTAATAATTACGTTAATCATATCATCAGGTTCTCCAGCCCAAGGATCACAATGAATGCTAGTTGTGGAGTACCTTTTTTTTATTTGGTTTGGAATTGAAGGATGAACAATTCTAACATTAATAGGAAATTCTACCCCAATAATTGATTTATTTAGAATTTTTTTTTTTAAACACTTTAAAATAAAAGACTCTAATCTTGTCATGATATCTAAATCTTTATTAAGCTTATAATAACTTGTGGTATTTAATAATCTCTGCACTTCATGAAGTGATTTAAATTTTCTATTTTCATTTAATTCAAATAATTTTTTTACAAAGTTGTCTATAATCTTTAAGTTTTTTAATCCAATATTAAAAGAAATTAGCTGTTTATCTAAAAACAAATTATTATTTTTTTGTAATTGAAAAAAATGAAATTGCTTCATAAAATTAACGAAAAATAAATTAAGCGTGCTATATTTAATAAAGTTGTATTATATTCAATCATCATATAAGTACAATTAGAAATATTTTTATCAAATATGAACAATCTAAAAAAACTATCAAAAAAAATTAGGTTAACAATTCTTGATACAATATTTAATGCTAAAACAGGCCATATAGGAGGTAGTTTTTCTTGCATTGATATTTTGATAGTTCTTTTTTTCGGAAAAATTCTATTATTTGATCCAAAAAAACCTAAACTTAAAATTAGAGATAGATTTATATTAAGCAAAGGTCATGCTACAGCAGCACTTTATTCTTTATTTGCACATTTAAAATTTATCAGTTTTAAAGAATTAAAGACATATTGTAAAAATAATTCTAGATTGGGGAGTCACCCGAGTCATTTAGTTCCAGGAGTTGAAATAGAAACAGGATCTCTGGGGCATGGTCTGCCAATTGCTTGTGGTATTGCTTTTGCAGCTTTACAAGATAAACAAAATTTTAAAGTATTTGTTTTAATCAGCGATGGAGAATTGTTCGAAGGGTCTGTTTGGGAGTCACTTATTTTTGCCAGTCATCAAAAATTAAAAAATCTAGTTATAATTATTGATAATAATAATCAAATAGTAATGGATCGCTCAAAAGATGTTGGTGATCTTAACCATCTTAAGAAGAGGTTGTCATCATTCAATTTTAAAATTGATGAGATTGATGGCCACGACTATACCTCTTTAAATAGATCATTAAAAAAATCAAAAAAAAATAATAAACCAACTATTATTTTAGCAAATACAATAAAAGGCAAGGGTGTAAGCTTTATGGAAAAAAATACTAAATGGCATCACTCAATACCAAATGTTGAAGAATATAAAAAAGCATCAAAAGAATTGGAGACAATTTAATTATGAAGATAGATTTAATGACTGCTTTTTTTCATCAGTTAAAAAATATAGCATTAAAAAATAAGAATGTTTTTTTTATCACAGCGGATCATGGAGCTTGGGCGTTAGCAGATTTTAAAAATAGTGTAGGTAATCAATATTTAAATATAGGAATTTCAGAGCAAGCGATGGCCAGTATTGCTGCTGGAATGGCATTAGAGGGAAAAAAGGTATTTATTTTTTCAATTACTCCATTTGTTACTCAAAGGTGTTTGGAACAAATTAAGTTAGATATTTGTTTGAGTAATTTACCAGTTACTATAGTGGGTAATGGTTCATCTTTGACTTATGCTACCCATGGACCATCACACCAAGCAATAGAAGATATAGCAATGATGAGGTCTTTACCTAATATTAAAATTTTACATCCATATGATAACATCTCATCTGCACATTCAGCTAATTTAGCTTATAAGTCAAAATCACCTGTTTATATTAAGTTGGATAAAGGATTTTACGAAAATATCTCAAGTAAGCCAGGAGACAAACTTTTTAAATTAAACAAAAAAAAACAATCAGAAATATTGATTATTACTACTGGTGTTATTGTTCATAGAGTCGATAAAATTATTAAAAAATTTGATAAATTAAATCATAATATTGATTTGTTTAATATGTTTTCAATAAAGCAGTTTCATAAGGACTTGCCAAAGTATTTAAAAAAATATAAAAAAATTATAACAGTTGAAGAGCAAAACCTACCTGGTGGAATTGGCTCTATTATCGCAGAAATAATAGCAGACAATAATATTAATGTTAATTTAACAAGACTAGGGATCAATGACAAATATATATTAAAATGTGGAAATAGAGACTGGCTTCAAGCTAAATATGAGCTGGATGAAAGATCTCTATATGCAAGAATAAAAAAAATTATTTCATTAAAAATTTAAAAATATGAAACATTTAATTATAGGTAACTCTGGATTTGTTGGTAAGCATCTTGAAAAATATTTAGAGACAAAATATAAAAAAAAGAATGTTTTTGGGTTTGCATCAAAATTTTTAGATTTAACAAAAATAGAAAATTATAAAAAAATTAACAAATTTGTAAAAAAAAACACAACTATTTATTTTTTAGCATTTAATAAAAATCAAAAAAATGCATCTCTTAAAGATTATGAAATCAATCATAAGATTATTACCAATTTCTTAGATTACATTAAAAATAAAAAAATAAGAAAATTTCTATTTTTTAGCACTCAGTCTATTTACGGAGAGGATACAGATAACAAAAATATTACTGAAAAAACTTTACCAAATCCAACATCTTTTTATGGAATAGCAAAGTATAATTGTGAAAGGTTGGTTGAAAAATTTTTTATTTTGAAAAAGACTCCTTTTCTAATTGTTAGAACCCCAAGAATTTATGGGCCTGGAGATGATCCAAATAATTATGGTCCATCTTTGTTTACACAAAAATTTAAAGATAAAGAAAACATTGTTTTATGGGGAGATGGATCTGAAAAAAGAAATTATTTATATATAACTGATGTAGTCAAAATTATTGATTTATTGATAAATAAAAATTTTTCTGGTTTTATTAATATTTGTAGCAACGAGAATCGCTCATTTAAATTTTTAATTAACACTTTAAATAAGTTAACTAAAATTAAAATAAATATAATTTCAAAGCCTAGATCTAGACAGCAGGTTGATCAAATTATGAATAATCGTTTTTTAAAGAAAATAATTGGCAATTATCCCTTTATAAGTATAAAAAAAGGCCTTAGAAACCTTTTAAAATAATAGTAAATTTAATTGCAGATATAATATTATGGCTTTCTTAATAAAAAAACAAAATACCCATATTTCAAGAAATAATTGCATTCTTTGTAAATCAAAAAAACTTGAGAATATTTTACCTTTACGTAATTGTAGATTGCCAGATTTGTATTTATCTAAGTTAAATGAAAAAAAAAAATTAAATAAATTATATAACTTTTCAGTTTATATGTGTAAGAGCTGTGGGCATCTTCAATTAAAAACTATTATTAATAATAAATATACTTGGGGCAATTATTTTTTTAAAACTGGTGTAAAAATGGAAAATAATAATCATTATGACAAGTATGTTAAATCTGTTTTTAAATTTTATAAAAAAAAAATTCAAAGTGTTTTAGATATAGGTTCCAATGATGGATTTCTTCTTAAAATTTTTAAAAAGAAAAAAGTTCCTTATATTTTGGGAATAGATGCTTCTAAAGATGTGGCTAAGCTTGCTAACAAAGACAATATTAAAACAATTAATGACTACTTTAATTTACAATCTTCAAAGAGGATATCTAAAAATTATAAAAAAAAATTTGATATAATTACAGCAAATAACGTATTTGGACATAATGCAGACCTCCCTTCTTTTGCAAAGGGAGTAAAAAATTTACTTAATGAGGAGTCTATTTTTGTTACTGAAATTTCTTATGCTCCTACAATTTTAAAAAAAAATTATTTTTTAGGTACAGTTTTCCATGAACACACAAGTTATCACAGTTTAACACCATTAAAATCTTTTTTAGAAAAGCTGGGTTTGAAAATAATAAAATGTGAGCCAAATGAATTACAAGGTGGTAGTCTTGTTTGTTTTATTGCTAAATCAAATAGTGCATTTAAGGTAGATAAATCTGTTTCAAGAATTTTGAAACAAGAAAAAAGAGATGGTTTTTTAGATAGTAAAAAAATTAAAAAATATTTAGTAAAACTTAAAATTCTTAAAAAAAATTTAGATAAAAAGATAAATAAGACTATTCTTAAAAAAGATAACAAACTATTTGCATTTGGTTCATCAGTTTCCTCAACAACATTTTTTACTTATTTTAATCTAGCAAAAAAAGTTGATTTTATAATTGATGATAACCCTTCAAAACAAGGAAAGTATCACGCTTGTGAAAATATACCTATTTATCCCTCTTCTTATCTTGAAAAGTTGAAAAATTATTATGGAATAATTTTTGCATGGGAACATAACAGTAAAATAATAAAAAAATTTAATAAATTTATTTCAAAAGATTCTGGTTTTATTCAATTATTCCCTAAAGTAAAAATAATTGATAAAAATAATAATTAATATGAAAAAAAAAGTTATAGTATTTGGAGCTACATCTGGAATAGGAAATGAAATATTTAAATTATTTGAAAAAGATTCTCAATATGATTGTTATTCAATTTCTAGTTCTCTAAGTAAAAAAAAAAATCACTTGCAGGTAGATCTTTCAGATGTAAAAAAAACTATATCTTTTATAAAAAAAAAATTTAATAAAAAATCAATTTATATTTTAGTCTTTGCTCAGAGATATCGAGGAAATTCATTAGAAACTCATTTAAATATTGGATTATTCTCAGTTTTATCCATATTAAAAGAATTTGAGTCAAAGTTTAAGAAAGGATCTTCAATAATTTTTTTATTATCACAAGCAAGCAAAAGTGTTTTGAATAATCATGATGTTACCTATCATATAGTTCATTCGGCATTAAAAAATTTAATAAAATTTTATGCAGTTAAATTTGGAAAAAAACAAGTAAGAGTTAATGGAGTTTCAACAGCAACTATTAAAAAAAATACAAATAGAAAATACTTTAATAAAAAAAATAATCTTACTAACTTTTTAAAAAAACTATCTCCTTTAAATACTATAGGAGACGCAAGAGATGTAGCTAATTGTGTCTATTTTTTAAGCAACAAAGAAGCAAATTATATAACCGGACAAACTATTGCGGTTGATGGTGGAGTAGATCTTTTAACCAATGAGGCATTAGGTAAAAAAATTGCCAATCTTGAATAATTTTACAAATTATGAATAATTCAAAGATTAAAGTACCTTTTTTGTCATTAAAGTTTGATGATAAAAAAAGGAAATCAGAATATTTAAATCAGTTATCAAAATTATTAGACTCGGGAATGTATGTTTCAAAAAACAAAAAAAGTTCAATTAGCACTTTTGAGAAAAAATTAAAAAAATATTTTAAAAAAAAATATTGTATTTTAACTAGTAGTGGGTCAAGTTCTTTGTATTTATCCTTAAAAGCATTAAATCTCAAAGAGGGAGACGAAGTAATAACAAGTCCTTACTCATGGTTAACTACTGCAAGCGCCATTGTTTCTGCAGGATTAAAACCTGTTTTTGCAGATATTAGAGAGGATTATAATATTTCTCCTTTAGAAATAGAAAAAAAGATTACTAAAAAAACAAAAGCAATCTTGCCAATACATATGTGTGGACAAATGTGTGACATGCTTTGGATAAAAAAAATTGCGGATAAACATAAGTTATTTATTATTGAAGATTGTGCACATGCATTTGCTTCAAATGCAGATAATAAAAAAAGTGGTTTTTTTTCCGAAATAGCTGCATATAGTTTAAATCCAATGAAAACCTTTGGAGCTTTTGGGGAGGCTGGTTTTGTTACAACAAATAGTCGAAGGAAGAGCCAAATAATAAGAAGTTTATTACATGCCGGCATACCACAAAAGCAAAACAAAAACATGATAAATGAAGCAGATTATATATCTTTAAATCATAAACCTGATGAAGTTCAGGCTTCATTCCTTAATATTTCAATAAAATATTTAAATGAAAAGTTAAAAAAATTAGAAAAAGTTTCAAAAATTTATAATTCTGAACTTAGAAATCTTTGTAACTTGCAACAA
>CACJRK010000023.1 GCA_902595795.1 uncultured Pelagibacteraceae bacterium | reverse complement strand
TCATTAATAAATACTAAATGAACTTTAGCTTTTACGATCAGATCTTCATCTTTAAATATTGATTGACTCATAAAAAAAGATGTTTTTGATTTGGACTCTACAAAAGATTTAATTTGCAAATTATCTTCTAAATATGCAGATTTTTTATATTCAATATTGCAGGATTTAACAATTATAAAATTACCAAAATTATTTTTTATTTTTGTGTTACTTAATCCAATAGTTGATAATGCTTCAGTTCTGGCTCTCTCTAAATATTTCAAATAATTCGCATAATATACAACTCCACCAGCATCTGTGTCTTCATAATATACTTTAATATTATGATTAAATTTTTTATTCATAAATAAATAATATCAAAAAAAAATAAAAAAATAATCTATATATGCTTATTATTCTGCTGAAAAATATATATTCTGAAAATAAGAAATCGATTTCATTTTTGAGTTATCTGTATCAGCCATTATAGCTAAACCATCTAATTCATTCACATCTAAATCATGGAATTTTTTAAAATCTTCTTTCACATTGGCTTTCACTGTTACCCATTCATTTAGATTATCTTTTGTACTTGCTAAAACATTATCAATTGATTTTTTAGTATATGGGCTAGTTCTGTTTTCACCAACTTCACTATTGCTTGAAAAAACATAATTAATTGCTCTATTTGACAGAGGTGTAGCTCCAGTTTTTTTAATAGCAAAAACACGAGCCGCATAATCATGTCCTTTTTTAGTGTTTTCTTTAATTCCTCGAAGGTCCTTCTCAATTTTCCAAGTAATATTGATAAAAGGTGTTTTGTTTAGGTCAATTTTTATTTCTTTTCCAAGGCCAGAGGCAGAATTATCAGCTACTGCTTTTAAAAAATTACCATTCTCATTTGATCCAACAGAATAAACTGTTTTGTTATTGGCTCCTCTCACCTTGCGAACATCGAGTTCTGAAAGCTCTTGCTCTGTAAATTTAAAAATAATTATATTTTCAGCGAATGCAGAGTTAAGAAAAATTAATGATGTAATAAAAATATAAAAAAATTTAAACATAATCTTCTTATAGATAAATTATTTATAAATTCAATATTCAGTCACAATTTAAACATTCTAAATTCAAGATTGATTGCTAAATTTATAATATGAAAATATTTTCTGTGTTTATACTTCTTATATATTGGTCAATAATGATTTTAGCACCAGTTATGAGTAAAAATTCTATTAAAAATCAAAATAAAGAACTAAAAATAGTTTCAAATTTTTGAGACTAATATGTAGATCTGCCACCACTAATATCGAATACCGCGGCCGTAGAAAAAGTGTTCTCTTGTGAGGAAAGCCAGCAAACTAATGAAGTAAACTCATGTATTTCAAGAAATCTTCCTCTTGGGACCTTTGAAAGCATTCTTTGTACATGCTCTTTGCTCATTTGATCTAAAATTCTAGTTTTAGCACCTGCTGGTGTGACAGCATTTACAGCTATATCTTTGTCAGCTAATTCTTTACCTAAAGCTTTAGTTAATCCAATTGCACCAGCTTTACCGGAGCTATACGCGCTTGCATTAGCATTTCCATCTTTTCCTGCAACGGAAGCTACATTAACGATTCTTCCATAATTGTTTTTAATCATGTTTGGGACAATTGCTCGGCAGCAATTAAAGGTGCCTATTAGGTTTATCTGTACTATTTTATTCCAGATATCAACATCATATTCCCATAAAGGGCCTGTAGGACCTGTTATCCCAGCATTATTTATTAAAATATCAATATTTGATTTTGCGGTTATATCTGCAACATTTTTTTCTACATCTTGATAATTTGAAATATCAACAACACTATGAAATAAGTTAGGGTTTTTTACTTCATCAACTGCTGATTTAAGAAGTTTTTCATCGATATCCCATATAAATACTTTAGCGCCAGACTCTAAAAATCTTTTTGCAACATCTAAACCAAAGCCTTGAGCGCCACCAGTAACTACAGCTGTTCTATTTTTAAAATCAAATTTGTGCATTAAAATTATTTTTTTGCTAACAAGTAGTATGTTATCCAGGAAACAAATGCACCTATTATCCAAGCGTAGGACTGTAAAAACATTAAATTAGTGTTCCAAATTGTAGACGCTGAAAATATAAATCCAATAATTAAAGAATAAACACCCTTTATATGCCAACCACCTGAATAATAATAAGCGCTCTCTTTATCTATAGAATATAAATCTTTATTACTTAATTCTTGATTTTTAATTAAATAATAGTCAGCGGCCATTACTCCAAATAAAGGACCAAAAAAAGCACCTAAAGTATCAACAAAGGATAAGATTCCTATTTGGCTCAATATAGTTAGCCAGAATATTGCGATCAACAAACCAAAAAAAGCAATTAAATAACTAGCACTTTTTAAGCTTAATATTGAAGGAGCAAAATTTATTAGAGAGTATTGAGATGGTATGAAATTGGCAACTAAATTTGTAGAAGCTGAAGCAATTATAATAAAAAATAGAACGACTATTGTTATTTGTATATTATCAAATTTCCCTACTATATCAGTTGGGTTGGTAAAAATTCTGTCTATATCTGAAATTTTTTGATTAAGAAAAACATCGGAACCCGTCACAATAAAAACTGATAAAAAAGAAAAAATAATTAAATTCAAAATTAAACTTAGGTTTCCTTTTTTTAATTCTTGCTCATTTTTTACATATCTAGAAAAATCACCAAAACTAATTATTAAAATTGAAAAATAGGCAAATATTGTTCCAGCAACTGTAATCAAAGGAGCTAAGTTATTTATATCTAAAAAGTTATTAATATTAAATATACTTGAAAAAGCTTCGGTAGTAATTTTTACATCACTTAATAAAACAACAAAGAAAAAAATAAGCATACCGGTATAGACTGTCATCGCAGAGAAATTAATTATTTTCTTATTGTACTGCATCCCAACAGTAAAAAACAAAGTCTGTAGAATAATTGTTATTATTATTGCAGACCAATCAATAATGTTCATGCCAAAATAATAAAAAATAAATATTTCCTGCTGTAATAAAGAATTATCTATAGAAAAAATTATTATTCTAATTAAGTAAACTAAAATTTTAGATAAAAAATACGTTTGAATTCCAAATAAAAACATTCCAACTAAACTTCTGATTAAACCAAAAAATTTAGCACCATTAAATCCTAGTGAGGATCTAAGCAATACTGAAAATGGTAAACCAAATTTTTGAGAAGGTTTTCCAATAATATTTGAAAATAAATAAACAAAAAAAGATCCTAATACGATTCCAAAAAAAACTACAAATACATTTAAACTATACATTAAGTAAAGTGAGGATATTAAAGAGAAACCAATTACACTTTGTACATTAGCGCCCCAAAAACAGAATAAATCTTTCCAATTCCAAGTTTTATAATTTGGATTAACTGTTACTAAGTCCCAATTAGAAAGAGAGTATTTTACTTTTGGCTGATTCACTAGATTTATTTTAAACTAATAAATTCTACTGTCCATATAAGAGAGTTGGTAACCATAGGGCAATCTGAGGAAATATAATTATTAATATTAAACCTATTACTTGTAGAACCATAAATTGCATCATTCCATAATAAATATCTTTTAAATCCCACTCTGGAACTACGCCTTTTAAAAAATATGCAGATAACGCTACGGGTGGAGATAGCCAGGCGGTCTGGAGATTGACCGCAACCAGAATGGCAAACCACGTTAAATTGAAACCTAATGCTTCAACCAAAGGTAAAATTATAGGTACAATGATCATCACAATTGGTACCCACTCTAATGGCCAGCCTAGTAAAAATATAGCTACCATTACAATTGCTAAAATAAAGTATTTGTTCATCTCTAAACCTAATAAAAATTCTGTTAACAAAGTAGGTGTTCCTAATCTTGCAAAGACAGCACCAAAGAAGTTTGAAGCAGCAACCAAAACCATAATTAAAGCAGTAATTTCTAAAGTTTTAACAAGTGCATCTTGAAGTTTTGATAAAGTTAATTTTTTATATGCTAATGAAAGTAATAATGCTCCCATTGCACCACAGCCAGCTGCCTCAGTTGGAGTTGCAAAACCAAACAAAATACTCCCTAATGCCGCAAAAACCAGTGCTGCAGGAGGAACTAAACCTAGGAAAAACTCAATCCAAACCTCTTTCATGCTTGCTGATCTCATCTCTTCAGGAATTACAGGTCCTAACTTTGGATTAATCATGCATCTAATTGTTGTGTAACCTGCGTATAAACCTGCTAAAAGAATTCCTGGAATAATTGCAGCAGCAAATAAGTCAATTACAGGTATCTCCATTATTGGACCCATTACAACAAGCATAATACTTGGTGGTATTAAAATTCCTAAAGTTCCACCGGCAGTAATTGTTCCTGCTGCGAGCCTTACATCATAACCTGATCTATTCATTGATTTTGCAGCCATTATTCCAAGAATAGTAACTGATGCACCAACAATTCCTGTTGCTGCAGCAAAAATAACTGAAACAAATAAAACTGCATAATACAAAGATCCTCTTACTTTGGCTAACATCATTTGGAATGAAGAAAATAATCTTTCCATTAATCCTGCTTGTTCCATCATAATTCCCATAAAGACAAAGAGAGGGACAGCGGCGAGAGTTTGCTCTGTCATAACCATCGAGAACTGGAGAGTCATTAAATAAAAGACTAATTTTCCAAATCCCAAGTATCCAAAAACAAAGCCTAAAAATATCAACGTAAATGAAATTGGAAATCCTACAAATATTGCAAAAAGCATTACACCAACTAAAATAAATCCTAAAATGGCTGGATCAATTAATTCTGCTATCATTTATCTTCTCCTGGCCATTTTCCTCTTGTTGCGGCCCAATAACTTTTAAATAATTCTGAAATCCCTTGAATAAGTAAAAATACTATTCCTATCAATAAGCAGGTTTTAATTGGCCACATATATGGCATCCAAGTTGTATCCATTCCTCTTTCACCTCTTTGAATTGACTCACCTACATAACCAATCGTCATATAAAGAAATACTAGTAAGCCTGGAAAATAAAATAAAATATATAGCCAAAAATCAATAGTACCTTGATTCTTGGTTTTAAAATTTCTGTATAAAAAATCTGCTCTAATGTGAACTCCTTTTGAAAGTGCGTACCCAGCACCTAGCATAAAAAGTGCACCATATAAAAATCGACTGATGTCGTAAGCCCAAATTGTTGGGGAATGAAATAATTTTCTTGCAAATACCTCGTAAGTCATTGCAAGAATTAAAGGCATTAATATCCAACAAACTACGTTACCAACCCATTTACTAAATTTATCAATATTTACAATTGAACTTGCCATCCATGACGGCATATCACTTGGCATTTTTCCTGAACCGCCTCGCCTTTCGGCGATCATTTCATCTGAGATATCTAGTTTACCTGGTTCGTCTGCCATAAAAATTTATAAAAAAAAATTAGAGCGGACTATTAAGTCCGCTCTAACATAAAGATTATTTAATGATTACTTTAATGTTGCTGCGTGAGCCATTCCTAGCTTCGCATTAGACATTTGAGCACCACTCCAGAAAGGAACTGCTATATCAGCAAATTCTTTCATAGAGTCCCAAACTTCTGCAAAGAATGCATTTTTAGCTGCGTTTGTTTCCAAACTTTTCTTAGCAGCTGCCATGTATTCAGTGAAGTAGTCAGAAGGAGTATCCTCTAATTTCACACCATGAACTTCTGTAAGCTCTTTTAAAGCTTTTCCGTTTTCATAGATTCTGTAACTTAGAGATTTCGCTAGAGATGCATTCGCTGCAACTTCTAGAGATTTCTTCTCATGAGCACTCATAGCATTGTATGTTTTTCCAGTAATGTAAAAGTCAGCATTTACGACTACTTGGTGTAAACCTTGTAGGTAGTAGTGCTTTAATACTTTTTGGAAACCAAACGTTAAGTCTGGTTTTGGACAACACCATTCAGCAGCATCAATAGTTCCCGCTTCTAAAGCTGGTAGAATATCTCCACCACCCATAGCAACAGATGCTATACCGATGTCTTTATAAGTTTGTCCTGGAATTCCTGGAGGAGTTCTGAACTTATATTTTCTAAAGTCAGCCATATCTTTAATTGGTTTTGGAAACCAACCTAAAGCTTCAGGACCAACTGGTTGAATCATAAATCCTTTAATATCTCTTCCCATTTCTTTCCATAGTCTGTCGTATAGCTCTTTTCCTCCACCATACTGAAACCATGATAAGAATGCGATGTTGTCAATACCAACACCACCACCTGCTACTGGCGAACCAAATAACATAGCGGCAGGGTGATCACCTGACCAATAGTGTGTCCAAGCAAATCCACAGTCGATAAGTCCTTTATCAACAGCATCTAAAGTTTCTTTTACACCAACAACTGCTCCTGCAGGCATAATTTCAAACTTAAGAGATCCACCTGTCAAAGTTGTAACAGTGTCAGTAAAGTCTTTTAACATTTTAACTTCATCAGCCTTAGTGTTAAGAACTGTCTGACATTTTAGTGTTTTCGCAGCATTAGCATTTGAAATAAATCCAAATACCATAGCTACTGCAAATAACATTGAAATGATTTTTTTCATTTGTTTCCCTCTCTTTATTTTTAAAAATGAAACCTTGTCAAAGAATGAAATCTAAAACAAGTGCTAATATTGGATTATTTGGATTTTTTTGTATACAGAAATATAACAAATAAAAAAAATTTAATTTATAAGAGTTCTAATATGGATAATTTTGATTTTATAATTTTAGGTGCTGGATCAGCAGGATGTGTACTTGCTAACAGGTTATCTGAAAATCCCTCAAATAAAGTGCTTTTAATTGAGGCTGGAGGCAAGGATAATTATCCTTGGATACATATTCCTGTTGGTTATTTCAAAACAATGCACAACCCAAAGACTGATTGGTGCTACAAAACAGAGCCTGATGAGAGCATGAACAATATTTCTATTAGGTATCCTAGAGGAAAAACATTAGGAGGCAGTTCTTCTATCAATGGTTTGCTTTATATTAGAGGTCAACACAGAGATTATGATATTTGGAGACAATTAGGTAATACTGGTTGGGGATGGGATGATGTTTTGCCTTATTTTATCAAAGCAGAAAACCAAGAAAGAGGAAAAGATGAGTTCCATGGAGTTGGAGGTCCTTTGTCTGTTTCAGATCAAAGAATACATCTGCCTCTTCTAGATGAATTTCAAAATGCTGCTGAGGAATTTGGTATTCCAAAAACAAAAGATTTTAATACTGGTGATAATCATGGCTGTGGTTATTTCCAAGTAACTGAAAAGGATGGCTTTAGATGTAGCACAGCAGTTGGATATTTAAACCCAATCAAGAGCAGGAAAAATTTAAAAATTTTAACTCATTCACATGTCAAAAAAATAAATTTTGAAAATAAAACTGCTAAAGAAATTGAGTATTGGGAAGGAAATGAATTAAAAAAAGTACAAGCAAATAAAGAAATTATAATTTCATCAGGGGCTATTGGCTCTCCTCAAATTTTACAAGTTTCTGGAATAGGAAATCCTGAAAAATTAAAAAATCTTGGGATTGATATGGTGAAAAATTTAAATGGGGTTGGAGAAAACTTACATGATCATTTAATGCTTAGACCAATTTATAAAATTAATGGATTAAAATCCTTAAATAAAAAAATAAATAGTTTATATGGAAATTTAATGATTGGCTTAGAATATATTTTTAAAAGAAGTGGCCCAATGACTATGGGTGCTAGTCAACTTTGTATGTTTGCTAAAAGCGATCCAGCTTTAGAGCTACCAGATTTACAATGGCATGTTCAGCCCATGAGTATGGATACATTGGGAGCAACAAAAAATCATGATTTTCATGCATTCACACCTACTGTTTCAAATATCAGACCAACAAGTAGAGGGCATGTTAGCATTGTTGATAAAGACTCAAGAACTTATGCAAAAATAAAACAAAACTATCTATCAACTGATCACGATAGAATGATTGCAGCTAAAGGACTTAAATTAACCAGAAAAATTATAATGGAGTCTGAAACTTTCAAAAAATATACCCCAGAAGAATATAGACCTGGCATTCATTTAAATGACGATGAGGAGTTGGTTAAAGAGGCTTCTAATTATGCACAAACTATTTTTCATCCAGTGGGAACCTGTAAAATGGGTCAAGATGAAATGTCTGTAGTAGATGAAAAACTTAAGGTTAGAGGTGTTAATAATTTAAGAGTTATAGATGCATCAATAATGCCAAACATCACTTCAGGTAATACAAATGCACCAACAATAATGATTGCAGAAAAAGGTGCAGACATGATACTACAACAATAATGTTTGCAGAATTTTTTACACCTGAGCAAATAGCAATATTAACTCAAATAATTTTTATCGATTTAGTTTTAGCTGGAGACAATGCAATTATAATTGGAATGGTTGCATCTAAATTTCCAGTGGAACAAAGAAAAAAAGTTATATTCTGGGGTATTGGTGGTGCTGTAATTTTAAGAATAATTCTAACGCTTCTCACAGCTTATCTACTACAAATAACTGGATTAAGATTAATAGGGGGAATTTTATTACTTTATATTGTTTACAAACTATATGTAGATGTAATCAAAGGCTCAGAAACAGAAGAGAATGTTAAAGTAGACAATTCCAGTTTTTTAAAAGCTATTTGGACTGTTCTACTAGCAGATTTTACAATGAGTTTGGATAATGTTTTAGGTGTTGCTGGAGCAGCAGGCGATCATTACGGACTACTTGTATTTGGATTAGTATTGTCAATCGTTTTAATGGCAACAGCAGCAACATTAATATCTGGATGGATTAAAAAATATAAATGGATTGCTTGGGTTGGATTATTAGCAATATTAATAGTAGCTGTAGAGTTGATTTACACAGATATTAAAATAATATTCTTTTAATGTATCTTCAAAAAATAAATCTAAAAAATAAATACGCTTTAGTTACTGGTGCAGGTAAAGGATTGGGAAGAGCTTGTTCCATTGCACTAGCTGAAGCAGGCGCAACAGTCATAGCTTTAAGCAGAACATCTTCAGATCTAAATAAATTAGAAAAGGATATTAAAAAAGTTAAGGGAAAAATAATTAAAGTTTCCTGCGATGTAATGAATTATGAAGATTTAAAACAAAAATTGGAAAAAATTAGAATTATTGATGTGTTGGTTAACAATGCAGGAACTAACATTCCAGAACCTTTTGAAAAAATTAAACAAAAAAGTATGAATTATCTTGTAGATTTAAATCTTAAGGCGGCATTTAATGTGGCGCAAATTGTTGTAAAAAAAATGCTTAAAAATAAAAAAAGACCTGGATCAATTATAAATGTGTCATCTCAACTTGGTCATGTAGGAATGAGTGGTAGAAATGTTTACAACATGACAAAATTTGGAATTGAAGGATTAACAAAAGGAATGGGAGTAGAGTTAGCTAAAAAAAATATCAGGGTTAATACTGTAGCGCCTACTTTTGTTGAAACACCTATGGTTAAAAATTTTTTTAAAAACAAAAAATTTAAAAAATTAGCACTTGGAAATATTCCAATGGGAAAAGTGGCTACTGAAAGTGATGTTGCTACAACAGTATGCTTTTTGGCATCATCAGCGTCCTCAATGATAACTGGAACCTCAATAATTATAGATGGTGGATGGACGGCTCAATAATTTATAGACTTTTTTTTATTTTTTTAATTTTTATATCACCGGTTAAAGCTATTGAATTCCAAGGTAAGTTTCTACAAGGTCATTTTATATTAGGCAAAACTGATCCTAACGCTAAAATTTTGGTAGGAAAAAAAGAGGTAAAAGTTTCAAAAGATGGTTTTTTTGTATTTGGTATAGATCGAGATCAAAAATACGATGTAAAATTTACCAAAATTATTAATGGAAAAAAATCAATAATTATAAAAAAAGTATTAAAAAGAAAATATAATATACAAAGAATAGATGGTTTGGCAGAAAATAAAGTCACCCCGCCAGAGTCTGTTTATAAAAGAATTAAAAAAGAAAATAATGCAATTGGAGAAGCAAGAGCAATAAATTCTAATCTGCAGTTTTTTAAAGAAAAATTTATAATGCCAGTTGAAGGTATTATTAGTGGTGTTTATGGTAGTCAAAGAATTTTAAATGGTAAACCAAGATGGCCACATTATGGAATAGACATTGCAGCTAAACAAGGAACAATGATTAAATCATCTGGTTCGGGTGTAGTTACTATGGCTGAGGATGATTTGTATTATACTGGTGGAACAGTAATAATGGATCACGGTCATGGGATATCAACGATATATTCTCATTTAGAAAATGTTTTAGTCTCAGTTGGTGATCAAGTAAATCAAGGAGATATAATTGGAACAGTTGGATCAACTGGAAGGTCTACAGGACCTCATCTTGATTTTAGAATTAATTGGTTTCAGACTAGACTAGATCCAATGTCAGTATTAAAATAAAAAATTATGGCACTTCATTTTAGTAAACAAGAATTTATTTCTAGAAAAAAAAATACACTTCAATCTATGAAAGATCAAAACCTGGATGCAATTCTTATATTTAGACAGGAGTCGATGTATTGGCTTACAGGTTATGATACTTTTGGTTATGTTTTTTTTCAAACTTTAATACTAGATAAAAATGGAAACATAATCCTACTTACACGTGCGCCTGATCTAAGGCAGGCACAAAATACTTCTAATATTGAAAATATAAGAATTTGGATTGATAAAGATGGTTCAAACCCTACCAATGATTTAAAACAAATTTTAAATGATCTTAATCTGAAGAATAAAAAAATTGGTATAGAATATGAAGCCTATGGTATGACAGGTCGAAATGCTTTAAGATTAAATAAATCTTTGTCAAATTATTGCAAAATAGAAGATCATTCAGAGTTAATAACAAAATTAAGGGTTATTAAATCAAACGAAGAACTAGTCTATGTCAAAAAAGCAGCTGAACTTGCAGATAGAGCGCTTGATGAAGCTTGGAAATACACTAAAGCTGGAGCTAGTGAAGCAAAAATTTTAGCAGAGATGCAAAAAGTTGTTCTTGAAGGTGGTGGCGATTACCCTGCTAATGAATATATAATTGGTTCAGGTAAAAATGCTCTCCTTTGCAGATATCAATCAGAAAAAAGAAATTTATCAAATATTGATCAGCTTAGTATAGAATGGGCTGGTACTTTCAAACACTATCATTCAGCAATGTTTAGAACGATACCAGTAGGAAAAGCAGACGCTAAACATTTTAAAATGCATGAAGCATGTATTGAAGCATTATCAAATTGTGTGAAAACTTTAGTACCTGGAAAAACAGCAGGTGAGGTATTTGATGCTCATGCTAAAACCTTTGATAATTTAGGATTTAATAAAGCAAGAATGAATGCTTGTGGTTATTCTTTGGGTTCAACCTTTTCACCAAATTGGATGGATTGGCCAATGCTATACACAGGCAATCCATACGTCATATCACCTGGCAATGTTTTCTTCATGCACATGATCTTAATGGATTCAGATAATAAATTAGCAATGAATTTAGGAGAGACCTATTTAGTGACTGAAGACGGTAATGAGAGGCTAGGTAAACAAAAGTTAGATTTAGTAGTATTGTAAATAATAGCTAACAAAACTCTTTAATTTTTTAAATTTAATTTTTATAGTTATCAACTTATGATTATTTGGTTATCTAGTTTTCCCAAAAGTGGAAATACATGGTTGAGGATTCTTCTTACAAATTATTTATTTTCTGATAAAAAGCTATTTACTAATTTAAATTATATTAGAGAATATCCAAAAAAATATTTTTTTAAAAATTTATTTAAAGAAACAAATGCAGAGCTTCAAGAATTAGATCCCTATAAATATTCTTTAATATCTCAAGATAGATTAAACCTTAATAATGAAGTTAATTTTCTTAAAACTCATAGTTGTTGTGGTACTATAAATAATAGTAAATTTACAAATAAAGAAAATACTTTAGGTTTTATTTATATAGTCAGAGATCCTAGATCAGTAGCTATTTCTTATGCACATCATCGTAACATTTCTTATGAAAAATCTTGTGAAATAATAACAGATGAAAATAATGTGGTTATTGATAAGGATAAAGTTTTAACTTTAATGTCT
>CACJRK010000022.1 GCA_902595795.1 uncultured Pelagibacteraceae bacterium | reverse complement strand
ATTAGTTTCTGAAGGACATGAAGTTATAGTTGAAAATAACGGTGGATTTGAAGCTGGTTTTGAAAATGATCAATATTTAAAAGCAGGTGCTAAAATTGCTGATACTGCAGCTGATATTTTTGATGATGCAGAAATAATAGTTAAAGTTAAAGAACCTCAAAAAATAGAAGTTGATATGATAAGAGAAAATCAAATAGTTTATACATATCTTCACTTAGCTGCTGCAAAAGAATTAACTGAGGGATTAATAAAATCTAAAAGTATTAACATCGCATACGAAACAGTAACGGATGATAATGGTAGACTACCTTTACTTGCTCCAATGAGTGCAGTTGCAGGAAGAATGTCTGTTCAAGCTGGAGCTCATTGTTTAGAAAAAAATCAAAAGGGTAGAGGACTTTTATTGGGTGGCGCCCCTGGAGTTAGTGGTGGAACAGTTGTAATTTTAGGTGGTGGTGTTGTAGGTGAGAATGCAGCTGTAATTGCAACAGGTATGCAAGCTAAAGTTCATATAATTGATAAGTCAGAAGCCAGATTAAAACAATTAGTTGAAATGTTTGGTGATAAAATTATCCCAGAGCAAAGTGATAAAATTGATCTTTCAAAATTAGTTTCAGAAGCAGACTTATTAGTTGGAGGTGTTCTGATACCTGGCGCAGAGGCTCCAAAATTAGTTACAAAAGATATGATTAAATCAATGAAAAGAGGTTCTGTGATAGTTGACGTTGCTATTGATCAAGGTGGATGTGTTGAAACAAGTAAACCAACTACTCATAGCGAACCAACATATATCGTTGATGATGTTGTTCATTATTGTGTTGCAAATATGCCTGGTGGAGTACCAAGAACTTCTACTTTAGCATTAAATAATGCTACATTACCTTATTTAGTTAAACTTGCTAATAATGGTTATCAAAAAGTTTTAAGTGAAGACAAAAACTTTTTAGCTGGATTAAATGTACATAAAGGAATGGTTACATATAAAGCAGTTGCAGATGTATTTGGTCATAATTTTGTAGATCCAGGAGAAGCAGTCAAACATTAGAAATGGAAAAGAAATATCCTACTAGTACAAAAGTAGTTGTTGTAGGAGGTGGAGTTATTGGTTGTTCTGTTGCTTATCATTTAACAAAATTTGGCTGGAAGGATGTTGTTCTTTTAGAAAGAGATCAACTAACATCAGGAACAACTTGGCATGCTGCAGGATTAGTTAGTCAATTAGGACCAACAGCAGCAGTCACAAAAATTAGAAAATATAGCTTGGATCTATACAAAAGATTAGAAAAGGAAGTAGATCACTCAGCTGGACTTAGGATTAATGGTGCTCTTTCTATCGCTCAAACAGATGCTAGATGGCAAGAACTCAAAAGACAAGCAACCACTGCAAAATTGTATGATGTAGATGTTAAGATTTTGGATAAAAATCAAATAAAGAAAGATTACTCAATGATGTACACAGAAGATTTGAAAGGTGGGATATTAATGCCTGGAGATGGAGCGGCTGACCCAAGTGGAGTTACTCATATGCTTGCTAAAGGTGCGAGACAAGGTGGGGCAAAAATTTTTGAAAAATCCCCTGTTGAAAAAATATTAACTAAAAATGGAAGAGTTAGCGGTGTAAGATTAAATAGTCAAGATATTGAATGTGAATATGTAGTTCTTGCAACTGGAATGTGGTCAAGACAAATTGGAGAAAATATAGGAGTAAGTATTCCTTTATATCCAGCAGAACATTTTTATGTAATTACAGAACCCATCAAAAATCTTTCACCAAAATTACCTGTAATTAGAGATTTTGATAGTAGTACTTATTTTAAGGAAGATGCTGGAAAACTTCTAATTGGTATATTTGAAGAAAAGTCAATTCCTGCATTTGATAAAAAAAACACAGTTCCAGAAACTTTTTCTTTTGGAGAGTTTCCAGAAAATTTTGAGCACTTCGAACCTTATTTAGAGAAATCTATAAAAAGATTTCCTTTACTAGAAACAGCTGGTATTAGAAAGTTTTTTGCAGGGCCTGAGTCTTTTACACCTGACACAAATTCTCTCTTAGGTGAAGTACCAGAAATTAAAAATTTATTTGTTAGCTGTGGTCTAAATAGTATTGGGATTGGGAGTGGAGGAGGAGTTGGAAAAGTAACAGCTGAATGGTTAATGACAGGCCATGTTAATGAGGATATTTTTAATTATGATATTAAAAGATTTCAAAATTTTCATTCTGATTTAGGTTTTATAAAAGATCGTATTACCGAGTCACTCGGAGATTTATATGGAATGCATTGGCCATACAAACAACACAAAACATCAAGAAATATAAAAAAATTACCTTATCACGATGAATTAAAAAGTTTTGGTGCATGCTTTGGAGTTACTGCAGGATATGAAAGACCGATGTGGTTTGCGCTAGATGGTGAAAAGGCTGAATACAAATATAGTTATAATTATCAAAACTGGTATCCATCAGTTGAATACGAAACAAATAATACAATTAGCAATGTTGGATTGTATGATTTAACTCCATTTTCTAAGTTTGAAATTAAATCTGAGAGAGCTCACGAAGAACTTCAAAAAATTTGTACCTCTAATATAAAACATAAAATAGGAAAGTGTACTTATACACATATGCTTAATAAAGATGGAGGAATAGAAACCGATTTAACTGTAGTATGTTTAGACCAAAATCATTTTAGAATAATCAGTTCTGCCGCAACGAGAGTGAGAGACAAATTTCATATTAAAAAACATTTATCAGAAGGTGTTGAATTATTTGATGTCACGGATGAATATTGTGTGTTTGGAATTTTTGGTCCTAAGAGTAGATTGTTAATGCAAGATTTGAGTAATGATGATTTTACTAATGAAAATTTTAAATTTGCTAATTCAAAATATATTGAAATAGAAAAGATAAAAATATGGGTTCAACGTTTATCATATGTTGGAGAGTTGGGTTATGAGCTTTATGTAAAAAATCCAGATGCAAAAACTATTTTTGAAAAAATAATAAAAAAAGGTAAAAATTTTAATCTGTCTAATTGTGGAATGCATGCTTTGGATACAATGAGAATGGAAAGTGGATTTTTGCATTGGGGTCACGATATATCACCTGAGGAAAACCAATATCAAGCAGGTCTTAATTTTACAATTAATTATAAAAAGGATTTTAATTTTATTGGAAGAGAAGCTTTAGAAAAAATTAAAAATAAAAAAATTGATAGACGATTTGCAATGTTTGTTCTTAAAAACAATGAACCTGGAAATCCTTTATTACTTCATGATGAGCCAATTTATAAAGATGACGAAATTATTGGTAGAACCACTTCAGGAAATTTTTCTTTTAATTTTAAAAAAAATCTCGCATTTGGTTATATAAACAATGAATTCTCAGAAAATGAGATTTTAAACGGTAATATTTCCATAGAAATAGAAAAAACCAAATATTCTGCTGAGCTTATTCTTAAGCCATTAAAACAAACTAATTTTAAAAATAATTAGTTTAAATTTGCTTTTATATTTAACACCTGTTTTAATGTAGTTGTGAAAAATAAAGATCAAGACATAAGTTTTTATGAAAATGATTTAGAAGAACAAAAAAATTTATATTTAGATGACCACAAAACAACTAATATAAATATTCTGCTAAATAGAGTTAGACAGGATAAAAAAAAATCCTTAAGAAAAAAACTTTTTTTTACTGCTATTTTATTAAGTACAATAGGTGTATTGGTATCTTATTTGTTGATTTAACATATATCAATAGTGTATTAAAAAATTATTCATTTATAATAAAAGTAAATTTTTATTTATGGCGGGGTAGCTCAGTTGGTTAGAGCGCGGGACTCATAAGCCCGAGGTCAGTGGTTCGATCCCACTTCCCGCTACCATTCTAGACGGATTCCAAATTATTGCTCCACTGGTGCTCCAATGGTAAAGTGCTTTTATGAGAAAGTTTCTATTTATATTGGGCGCGGGAATGTTTTGATGAAAAATAACTTTTTAGTTAAATTTTGGAGAGGTGATATTAAACTTTGGATCTCATATTGGATTTTTGGAGTTTTATTAGCATATCCTATATTTTTTTCAGATTTATTTCTTGCAACTAAATTCAATATTCCAGTAGGAATTTTAGGATTTGCTTACGCAATGTTCTGGTGCATAGGAACTTGGAGGGCTGCTAAAAAATATACTGGCAAACCTCGTTGGGCTGATCTTACTAAGTTTGTAATTTTGTTAAACGTAATAGCATTTTTTGGATTATTCGTAGCTTCATATGTGTTTTCTTTAATGTTTGCTTTAATCAATAAGTTTTAATGAAAAAAATTTTAGCAATCATAGCTGTGAGTTTATTTTGGTGTAGTTTTGGTGTTGCAGAAGAAATAGATTGCAACACTCTAAATGAATGTTTAAAGAAAAATTATACAATAAAAAGTAAAACTACATTTAAACCAGTTGAAGCAGTTTTTAATATAATTTACGAATTAAAAAAAAAGAGAGATGATGTGTTAGTTCATTGTATTGTACGGTACAGATTTAGAGCTACAATAACAAGATTTCATAGCTCAGAATGTTATAAACCATAAAATCCAACGGGACTTCTCTAAAGCATTCCCGCGGAATCTTTAAATCTTGCTCCACATATGCTCCAACGACTTAGCAAAAATTAAAAATATTAGATTGAAAAGTTAAGCAATTACTTATAAAAAATAAATGGCGCGGGACTCATAAGCCCGAGGTCAGTGGTTCGATCCCACTTCCCGCTACCAAAAATTATGAAAGATATATACATTAGTTGGGAAGATTATCATAAGAAGATAGAACAATTAGCAAAAAAAATTTATGAGGATAATTGTAAATTTAATCAAATTATTTGTATAGCTAAAGGAGGATTAAGAGTTGGAGATGTATTTAGCAGATTGTTTGATGTCCCTTTAGCAATTTTGTCTGTTGAATCTTATCATGGAAAAAGTGATGATATTAAAAACCAACAAGGGCAATTTACTTTTTCAAGAGATTTAGCAAAAACCACTCCAAACTTAGGTTCACATGTATTACTAGTTGATGATTTGGCTGACTCTGGAAAAACACTAACAAAAAGTATTAAATGGTTAGAATTATTTTACGGTTTTTATTTAGAGGAAAAAATTAAAACAGCAGTTATATGGCACAAATCAACTTCCAAATTTAAACCTGATTATTCTGTAGATTATTTAAAAGATTCTCCCTGGATACATATGCCTTTTGAAAAATACGAAACTACAAATATAAAAGATTTTAAATTTGATTAATTAATTATTTTATTAAACTATCATTAAACTGGTTAGATACTCTAACAAATGTTGTACATTTACTTAATTGTTTGAGTGAGGGTGCACCAACATAAGTACAGCTACTTCTTACACCACCAAGAATATTTAAAACTGTATCGTTTATTTTGCCTCTATATTTAACCCTTACTTTTCTTCCTTCACTACTTCGGTAAGTTGAGAGTCCACCGTAGTGTTTTTTGTTAGCAACTTCAGAACTAGATCCATAGAACTCTATATATTTTTCTCCATTTATTTTAACAATTTTACCTTTACCTTCATCATGCCCAGCAAGCATACCTCCAAGCATAACAAAATCTGCACCACCTCCAAAACCTTTAGCAACATCACCAGGACATGTACACCCACCGTCTGCTATTACATGTGCACCAAGCCCATGTGCTGCATCTGCACACTCAATTACTGCACTTAACTGTGGATAGCCTACACCTGTTTGAATTCTTGTAGTACAAACACTCCCAGGTCCAATTCCAACCTTAACAATATCTGCTCCACTTAGAACTAATTCTTGAGTCATATCAGCTGTTACTACGTTACCAGCAATGATTGTTTTAGTTGGATATTTGTCTCTTACTGATTTAATGAAATTGGTAAAATGCTCTGTGTATCCATTAGCAACATCAATACAAATAAATTTAAAAAAACTAAATTCTTTTAATACTTTATCCAAATTTTGAAAATCCTCTTTTTTAATGCCAACGCTAAGAGCGATATTGGGATATATTTTTTTGATATTTTTATTTAGTTTAATTTTTTTAACATCATGTTGTTTTGTTAAAGATGTAATCATTCCAAATTCATTTAATTTTTCAGCAACACTTAACTCTCCAACACCATCCATATTTGCTGCCATTATTGGAATACCTGACCATTCATTCTTACTGTATTTAAATCTGTAAGTTCTTAATAAATTTACGTCTTTACGGCTTTTTAATGTACTTCTTT
Organism: uncultured Pelagibacteraceae bacterium; assembly: GCA_902595795.1. Taxonomy (GTDB): domain Bacteria; phylum Pseudomonadota; class Alphaproteobacteria; order Pelagibacterales; family Pelagibacteraceae; genus Pelagibacter. The sequence goes on along the minus strand of CACJRK010000022.1, from coordinate 7,144 downwards.
TGGGCCTAAAGAGTACATCTGAATAATCTAATTTAAGCTCTTCTTCAATTCTCATTGTGGATTAAAGTATAATCATAAAAATTAATTTCAAATCAATATATACCCTGTGGATAAGTTTTTTTACTTCCTAATGTCCTGGAAATTCAATTAAATTCTCAACTTTATAATTTTTTTTTACTAAATTATCTGATCCGCCTAGGTCAAATAAGTTTATAACAAATACAAATCCTGCGACCTTACCTTTAGAAACCTCAACTAATTTTGCTGCTGCATCGGCTGTTCCTCCAGTTGCAATAAGATCATCAATAATCAACACCTCATCTTTTTCATTAATAGAATCTTTGTGAACTTCTATTGTTGCTGTCCCATATTCAAGCTCAAAATCTACAGAGTGAACATCTGCTGGTAATTTATTTTTTTTTCTGAGCATAATAAATGGTTTTTTAAGCACGAATGAAACAGCAGAAGCAAATACAAAACCTCTAGACTCTATCGCTGCAATTTTACTAAAGTTAAATTTTTTTGATCTTTCTACAATTTGATTAATTGTTTCAGCAAAAGCACTTTCATCTTTGATTAATGTTGTGATATCTCTAAATAAAATGCCTTTTTTAGGATAATCAGGTATAGATCTAATGTAATCTTTTAAGTTCATAATCTTTAAATATAAAAGTATAAATAAATATATTTTTAATTATGACAACAAATAAATTAGCAATAATTGGCGGTAGTGGTCTTTATGATGTTGAGGAATTTAAAGACAGAGAATTGCTAGATATACAAACACCCTGGGGAAAACCATCTGATCAGATTTTAAAAACAAAATATAATAGCAAGGAAGTTTATTTTTTACCAAGACATGGAAGAGGACACTTTGTTTCTCCTTCAAATATAAATTTTAGAGCAAATATAGATGCACTTAAACAGCAAGGTGTTACAGACATTGTATCAGTATCAGCAGTTGGATCTCTTAAAGAAAATTTACCTCCTGGAAAGTTTGTTATTGTAGATCAATTTATTGACAGGACTTTCGCAAGAATTAAAACTTTTTTTGATGCTGAAATTGTTGCTCATGTATCAATGGCTCATCCAACTTCAAATGGTTTAATGAATGCATGTGAGGATGCAATTAAAAAATCAAATATAGATTATCAAAGAAATGGAACCTACGTTGTTATGGAAGGACCGCAATTTTCTACTTTAGCAGAGTCAAATTTATATAGATCTTGGAAAGCGGATGTAATTGGAATGACAAATATGCCTGAAGCAAAGTTGGCAAGAGAAGCTGAAATTAGATATGCGTCAGTTTCGATGGTAACTGATTTTGATTGCTGGCACCCAGATCACGAAAATGTAGATGTTCAACAAGTTATCAAAGTTTTATTAGGTAATGCTGAAAAAGCTAAAGTTATGATTAAAAATTTAATAGATAATTTTGAGGATCATATTGATCCAAACGATCCAACAAACAATTGTTTAGATGTAGCAATTATAACTGCTCCAGAAAAGAGAACAAAAGAAACTATTGATAAACTCAAAACTATAGCGGGAAGAGTTTTAAATAAATGAAAAAAATATTAACAATTTTTGTAATAATTTTTATGTTTATCAGTTCTGCTTATGCAGACAAACTTCTTAAAAGTGGTTTTATAAATAAAAAAATAAAAATCTTAAGTAATCAAAATATTGATAATCCTGAAAATAAAATTGTAATAATTTACAATCATGGACAAAATAAACATGATGCACCAATAAAAAATGAATGTGCTTGGTTAAATAATTTGAATAATTCAGCCTCTTTAATTGGGAAAAAAATTAAAGACAAAGAAATAATGGTTTATAATTTTTGCACAAATCATTTTGCTGGAGATGATTATAAAAGAATTTGGAATAAGAAAAAGTTTAAACCACCCTACAAAGGTGTAAGTAAATTAGAAAAAAGATTAAGTGCAAACTTAGATTTAATTGAAAAATTTATCCAAATGGGTGTTCCAAAAAATCAGATATTTATTACAGGTCACTCATGTGGAGGATGGATGATAATGATGTTCCTAGCTAAACATTCAGATAAAGTCGGGGGAGGAATATCATATATGCAAGCATGTTATGGAAAATTGACAAAAGAAACGAAAGTAGAAAAAATAGGTATAGAAAAAGCTCTCAAAAAATTTAGAAAAAAAGAAGGAGACGGACCAGCAGACTTGAGAAAGTCACAAATAGATGAAATTTTAAAAAGTAAAAATTTACCTGCCTTAGTTTTCACACACCCAAAAGATCCATATGATGGTTTGCTATCTGACTGGGTTGAAGATATTCCTGGTGTTGAGAGAATTATAATTTCTAATGACAAAAAGGTTAATGGAAAAAAATGTTACAGGAGCGGTGTAAATAATGGAAAACCCTGGAAGGATGAAATTAAAAATTATCATTATATAAATTGGGCAGATTGTTTTCAGTTTTACAATCCAACAATATTAAAATTTATTGAGTCAAAAATTTAAATAAAATGAAAATTGAAAGCAAAGAATATCGAACAATATGGTATGAAGAAGAGGTTGTTAAAATAATCGACCAAACTAAACTTCCACATAAGTTTATTATTAAGGAACTTAAGACAGTAAAAGATGCAATCAAGGCTATTAAAATAATGGAAGTAAGAGGAGCACCTTTGATTGGAGGAACTGCTGCTTATGGAATTGCGCTGGCAGCAAAAGAAAACAAGGATCTGCAATTTATAAAAAAAAGTGCAGCAGAGCTAATTGAATCTAGACCTACAGCTATAAATTTAAAATGGGCTGTAGAGCGTATGATGAAAAAATTATCAGGTATCAATAGTGATCAAATTTTAGATATAGCTTTAAATGAAGCAAAAGAAATATGTGATGAAGATGAAAAGTTTTGTGAAAATATTGGTATTAATGGATTAAAAATAATTGAAGAAATTTATAATAAAAAAAAAGATACGGTAAATATATTAACTCATTGCAATGCTGGATGGTTAGCAACAATTAATTGGGGTACGGCAACATCGCCAATTTATCACGCTCACAAAAAAGGCATTCCAGTTCACGTATGGGTAGATGAGACAAGACCAAGAAACCAAGGTGCAAATTTAACCTCTTATGAATTAAATGAAGAAAAGATTCCTAATACTATTATAGCTGATAACACTGGCGGTATTTTAATGCAAAGAGGTGAAGTTGATATATGTATTGTAGGAACAGATAGAACACTATCAAACGGAGATGTTTGTAATAAAATTGGAACTTATCTAAAAGCATTAGCTGCCCATGATAACAATGTTCCTTTTTATGTTGCTCTTCCAAGTTCAACAATTGATTGGGATATTAAAGATGCGATAGATATTCCAATCGAGGAGAGAAATTCAGAGGAATTATCTCATATAGAGGGTATTGATGAGAATAATGAAATTAAGAAAGTCTTTATTTACCCCAAAAAAAGCAAGTCTATGAATTTAGCTTTTGATGTTACACCAGCAAAATATGTAACAGGCTTGATTACAGAAAGAGGGATTTCTGAAGCATCAAAAAATGGTTTGGAAGAACTGTTTAAGAAATAATTTTTGAGGAAATTAATCCATCAAGAGGTTTTGGATGAAACCAAGTAGATTTTTGTGGCATATATCTTTTCTTTTCAGCATATGTCAAAACTTCTAAAATATTAGTAGGATATAACTTGAATGCCAAGTTGTACTTTTTAGAGTTTACTAAATTTTCTAAGGCTTTTTTGCCTTTAAAACCTGATACAAATTTAATATTTTTATTATTTTTTAATATTTTATTTAATATTAATTTTTTCAATATAATTACATCCAATTCCTTTGATTGATTATGTAACTGAAGTGTATGCCACTTTTTATTTACATACATTTCAATTTGATTTCGTTTAAGCTTTTTATTTTTTTTAGAAATATTTAAAGAGAAGTTTTTTGAAATTATTTTTTTAATTTTTTCAAATTTTAAGCTAGTTTTTATAATCCTGTTGTAATCCAGTATATTTACTTGGTTATCAGGAAAAGCAACTACCATAGGAGCAATTTTTTTTTTACTTTTTAACATGGCCTGTATCCGATGGTGTCCATCACATATGTATATTTTTTTAATATTTTTAAGATAATTTTTAAGCAATTTTTCTATATTTACCTTTTTAACAACCCAAAGTTCATGCCTACATTTATCCTCAGATTTAAAATTATAATCTGGCTTATATTTAAAAATATTATTTAATTTCTTTAAAGAATTTGGTTTAGACTTATATGTTGTATATATAGGGCTTATTTGACTATTAAATTTTAATAATTGCTCTTTTCTTTTTTTTATCCTTTCCAAAAAGGTTTCTTCATGACCTAATATTTTTTTGTCATCATAATTCTCTAAATTAATTTTACCAACTATCCCAAGTAATTTTTTCTTGTTGTATGTAATTCTATATAAATAGAAATGATCTGATTGGTCTTGTTGAATAATGCCTTTATCAGTAAGACTTCGAAGCATTTTTTTTGATTTATTGATATTGTTGGAATTTAATAAATTAAGAAAATTTAATTTTTTGTTTAGTTTGTAATTATTAAGATAGCTTAAGTTTGGAGAAGTAACTTGTTTTGCGAACTTTTTTTTTGGCCTTATCCCGCTAAATGGTTTTATGAGACTCAATTTTAAAATTAAGCAATTTTTGGAAGTTCCTCTAATGCTTTGTCTACACTAGCCTGATCAAATTTATCTTCTGCTAAATTTCCTTCAAAGAAATCTCCATAAGCTTTCATATCAAAATGACCATGTCCACAAAGATTAAATAGAATTGATTTAGCCTCACCGTTCTTTTTACATTCTAATGCTGCATCTACTGCGCCTTTAACAGCATGAGTTGCTTCAGGAGCAGGAACTATTCCCTCAGTTCTTGCAAATGATACTCCTGCCTCAAAACATTCTTTTTGACCATAAGCTTTTGCTTCTATTGCACCAATCTCCTTAAGATGACTAACCATTGGAGCCATAGCGTGATATCTCAATCCACCTGAGTGCGTAGCTGGTGGAATAAATTGAGATCCTAATGTATGAGTTTTCATTAACGGTGTTAGTCTTCCAGTGTCACCAAAATCATAAACAAATTTACCTTTTGTAAGTGAAGGACAAGATTTTGGTTCACATGCTATAACCCTAGTTTTTTTTCCTTCTCTAAAATTTTTACCTATGAAAGGAAAAACTAATCCTGAAAAATTACTTCCACCACCTGTACAACCTACTAGTATATCTGGGTAATCATCAGCCATCTCCATTTGAAGCAAAGCTTCATTACCAACAATCGTTTGATGCATAAGAACATGGTTTAACACACTACCAAGTGCATATTTTGTATCAGGGTTTTTAGCTGCCATCTCAACAGCTTCAGAAATAGCTATACCCAAGCTTCCTGTATTGTTTGGATCTTTAGCTAATATAGCTTTTCCACTATCTGTTTCATCTGATGGACTTGCAACACATCTTGCTCCATATGTTTGCATTACTAGTTTTCTATATGGCTTTTGTTCAAAACTAACTTTAACCATATAAACATCTAATTCTATTCCAAACAATTTACATGCAAATGCTAGTGAAGTTCCCCATTGTCCTGCACCTGTTTCTGTAGTTATTTTTTTTGTTCCTTCTTCTTTATTATAAAATGCTTGAGCTACAGCTGTATTTGGTTTGTGACTACCTGAAGGACTTACTCCTTCATATTTGTAATAAATTTTTGCAGGTGTATCTAAAAATTTTTCTAATTTTCTTGCTCTGTAAAGTGGAGAAGGTCTCCATTGTTTATAAATATCTCTCACTGGTTCAGGAATTTCTATTTCTCGTTCTTGAGAGACTTCTTGTCCAATTAGAGCCATTGGAAATAATGGAGCTAAATCGTCTGGACCTATTGGTTTTAGAGTTCCAGGATGTAAAACTGGATCTAAAGGTTTAGGAAGGTCTGCAGCAATGTTATACCAAGTTTTTGGCATTTTGCCTTCTTCAAGAAAATATTTTATCGTATCAGACATTTTTTATAATCTGAATTTTGAAGACAAAATTTAGAAATTGCAAGAATAAAATTAAATCAACTATCTTAAAGAAGCAGCAATATTTCCACCATCTACTGTTAAAACTGCTCCAGTAGTTTTTTTTGATATAGCTAAATGAAAAAATGCCTTTGCAACATCTTCTGCTTTGACCTCGTTTAAAAGCAAGTTTCCTCTCATATATTCGTCTGTTGAAACCTCTCTAGCCTTAGCTCGAGATTTAATCATCCCATCATTTAAAAGACCACTCCTAATTCTATCTGCATTAACTCCATTTGATCTAATGCCAAGTGATCCATAATCAACCGCATATTGCTTACATAAACTTAATAAAGCTGTTTTTGGGAGACCATAAGGACCAAAGTTTTTTCCAGGATTAACTGATTGTTTCGAAATATTAAACAATAAGCATCCTTGGATATTTTGTTTTCTCATTATTTTAATAGTTTCTGAAGCACAATTTTGATGAGAGAAAAAATTATCTTCAAAGCTTTGTCTTAAGATATCATCATTCACTTCAGCAATTGATCCACCAACTGCTGTTCCAGCATTTGATATTAAAATATCGATACCACCATATTGTTCACAAATCTTTTTAAAAGCATTATTTACACTATTTTTGTTTGTTACATCACAGTGCAAACATAAATCTTTAATTTTACTTTGCATTTCTTTTACTTTTTTAGAATCGTAATCAAGCAATACAATTTCGGCACCATAACTTTTAAATAGTTTATATGTAGCTGAACCAATTGCACCAAATCCACCAGTTATTACAACAACATTTCCTTGAAGAATTTTTTTAGCTTTTTTAATTTTAGCTTGTTCCAGCGACCAATATTCAACATCAAATAAATCTTTTTCAGGAATGAATTTGTATTTTATAGTTTCCTCAACTGATGAAATTACTCTTGCATTAGTTTCCGTCAAATCCCCAGCTATTTTGGAAGCATTAAGACTATCACCTACACTAAATAAACCAACGTTTTGTACCAGGATTACCCTAGGTGATGTATCTAACATTGTTTTTTTACCTTTAACTTTTTTTTTGTTTGTATTGAAATATTTTACATATTTTTTTCT
>CACJRK010000021.1 GCA_902595795.1 uncultured Pelagibacteraceae bacterium | reverse complement strand
GCTGGTTGCTGGACAAAAGAATTGCTAGAAGATATTCCTGTTGTTCCTCAAAAGCATACCGTGTTTAGAGTTAAATGCCCAACATATATTAAAGAGATGCCACTAAGTGGAGACTTAACAACGGGTGTTTATTGGAGACCAGAGGGCGGGGAATATTTAGCAGGATCACCTATTTCTGTATTTGATGCAGATGATTTGGAACCAGCTTGGAATGATTTTGAGGAATTAGTTTGGCCAGCTCTTGCTATAAGAATACCTGCTTTTGAAGAACTCAAGTTAACTGGTGGATGGGCAGGTTACTATGATTGCAATAGATTAGATAACAATGCAGTCGTTGGTAAGCATCCAAAATATGAAAATGTTTACATGGCTTCTGGATTTACAGGCCGAGGATTAATGCAGGCTCCAGGTATTGGTAGAGCCTTAACTGAATTAATTACAACAGGATCATACCAAACAATTGATATAAGTGATTTTGCAGTTGAGAGAGTTTTAGGTAAAACTGCTAGGCCAGAGCCCTACGTTCTATAATTTAAGTTCCGCAAAAAGTTTGATATTTTTCATTGCTCGATGGAGCAGGCATTTGATATTCTTGAATATTATTTTGATTGTCATAAGGATTTTTTAAAATAGCTAATAATTTTTTCATTTTATCTAAACTTCCTTTATCTGCTTCAGCTAAAGCTTCCTCTACTTTATGATTTCTAGGAATTATAATTGGATTATTTGATTTCATAAGTTTGCTTTGTTTTTCCTTAGTTGAATTATTTAACTCAGATCTTTTTTTCCATTCATTTTTCCAATTGATAAAATCATCATTTTTGTAAATTTCATCTGAATTGACATCCATTAGATTACAAAAAGTATTTGTGTAATCTGCTTTATTTTTTTCCATCCAATCAAACAAATCATTAATTAATTTTTTATCATTTTTATCCTCACCAAATAGACCAAGCTTATCTCTCATCATATTTAACCACTTATCTTCATAAATATTTTGGAAATTATCTATTAAATCTGTTGCTAATTTAATTGCGGTATTCTCATCTTTATCAATTAGAGGGATCAAACATTCAGCAAACCTTGCTAAATTCCACTTTGTAATTGGTGGTTGATTAGAAAAGGCATATCTTCCAAATTTATCGATTGAGCTAAATACAGTTTTTGGATCGTAATTATCCATGAAAGCACATGGACCGTAATCGATAGTTTCACCTGAAATTGCCATGTTATCAGTATTCATAACCCCATGAATAAATCCAACTCTCATCCAATTAATCACTAGCTGACATTGCTTTTCCATAACAAGATTTAACAAGTCTAACGCCTTTGATTTTGAGTTTTTAATTTCTGGATAATGCCTGTTTATAGTGTAGTCGATTAAAGTATTTAAATTTTCAATGTTTTGAGTTGCAGCAATATATTGAAATGTACCAACCCGAAGATGACTTGATGCAACTCTTGTTAATATAGCACCCTGCAAAAGATTTTCTCTTACAACTTTTTCTCCAGTTTTCACTACAGCTAGGCTTCTTGTAGTTGGAATATTTAATGAGTGTATTGCTTCACTGATTATGTATTCTCTAAGCATAGGTCCTAGTGCAGCTCTTCCATCACCACCCCTAGAAAAAGAAGTTCTTCCTGAACCTTTAAACTGAATATCAAAACGATTGTCATTATTAACTAAATGTTCACCCAATAAAACTGCTCTACCATCTCCTAACATAGTAAAGTGTCCGAATTGATGACCTGCATATGCTTGGGCAATTGTATTAGTTTCTGCTGGTATTGAGTTTCCAGAAAATATTTCTGCTAATTTTTTTTTGTCTGTTTTTGAAAAATTTAAATTTAAAGTAGACGCCAGTTCTTCATTTAAAATTACTAATTCAGGATCATGAACGGGAGTTGGTTTAATATTTTCTTTAAAAGTATTTGATAACTTTGAATAAGTATTATCAAAATGCCAACCTATGGTCATTTTAATTAACTAACTTCAGCTTGATTTTCTTTTGGTTTAACTTCTGTTTTAAATTGATTAGAAATTTTTTGCACTTCAACAGAAGATACTTTGTATTCTGCACACATTGTTTCTTCATCCTTACCATGACCTGTAACCATATTAACCATATGCTCAGGGAAGTGGAATGTTGTAAATACTATTCCTTCTTTAACTTTGTCTGTTACCTCCACTTTTAATGCAACTTCACCTCTACCTGAATAAAGTCTTCCGATATCACCACTATTAAGATCTCTGTACTCTGCATCCTTTGGATGAATTAACAAAACATCTTCATCAACAATATTTATATTTTTAGTTCTTCTAGTCATAGTAGCGGCATTATAATGCTGTAGAACTCTACTTGTTGTCAAAATTAAAGGATAATCTTTTTTATTAGCTTCAATTTCTGAAGACTCTTTCCAATCAAAGTTTTTAAGTCTACCTTTTCCTAACTTAAATGTTTCGGTATGTAAAATTTTGGTATCTGTTCCATCTTCTTGAACTGGCCACTGTAATCCAAATTTTCCTAATCTTTCTCTAGTCACACCTTTAAAGAATGGGACTATATCAGCAATCTCTTCTAGGACTTGGTCAGCATCATAAGTCGGTTGATCAAAACCCAATTTCTGCATCATCTCTGTTACAATTAATCCATCAGGTTTAGTGCCTGGTAGAGGAGGTACAGCTCTGTTAACTCTTTGAATTCTTCTCTCAGTATTGGTAAAAGTTCCATCTTTTTCTAAGAAAGTTGTACCTGGTAAAACGACAGTAGCTAATTTTGCTGTTTCACTCATAAATATTTCTTGAACAACTAAAAGTTCTAACGAGTTCATCGCCTCAACAACATGTGCACTATTAGGGTCAGTTTGAACAATGTCTTCTCCAATGATCCATACACCTTTTAGCTCTTTGTCTATTGCTGCTTCAAACATTTGAGGAATTTTTAATCCTGGTTTTGTTGGATGAGTTACTCCATATTTTTCAGTATAGAATTTTTGATGCTTTTCATCAGCCACAGGGAAATATCCAGCACCTTGGTGCGGTTGGCATCCCATATCTGCTGCACCTTGAACATTGTTTTGACCTCTCAAAGGATTAACACCTACACCTTTTCTTCCAATGTTACCAGTAATCATAGCTAGGTCCGCAATTAACATTACAGTTTTAGATCCTTGTTCATGTTCAGTAACACCCAAACCATGGAACTCCATAGAGTTTCTTGCGGTAGCATATGCAATTGCTGCTTCTTTAACTAATTGTTTATCTACACCAGCTACTTTTGCTAAATGATCTACATCTTGTCTTTCAATTTCTTTTAAGAAATTATCAAATCCTTCAGTTCTATCTCTTACAAAATCTGAGTTATAAAGTTTTGATTTAATAATAAAGTGCAACATCATGTTAAGAACTGCAACGTTAGTTCCAGGTCTTAGTTTAATATGGTAATCAGCAAGTTTTGCTAGTTCAGTTGTGACCGGATCAAGCACAATTAATTTTTTACCTTTCATAACTTGTTGTTTAATTTTTGCACCTGTAACCGGGTGAGCATTTGTTGGATTAGCTCCAATTACCAAAAATAAGTCTGCGTGGTAAATATCTTCCGTAGAATTAGTTGCTGCTCCAGTTCCAAAAGTTTGTTGCATTCCCCACGCTGTTGGTGAATGGCAAATTCTTGCGCAACAATCTACACTGTTAGTTCCTACGGCTGCTCTAATCATTTTTTGAAAAACGTAATTTTCTTCATTTGTACATCTTGCAGAGGAAATTCCAGCAAAGGCATCTGGACCATTTTCTTTTGTAATTCTGTTCATTTCTTTTTTAATAAAATCATATGCTTCATCCCAAGAAGCTTCTTCGAATTTTCCATTTCTTTTAATTAAAGGTGTTTTCAGTCTGTCAGGATGATCATAAAAGCTAAATGCATATCTTCCTTTAATACATGTGTGTCCAGCATTAACTTCTGTTTGTTTAGGTGTATCAATAGCCACAACCTTATCATCTTTAATTGATGCCTCTAAGTTACAACCAACACCACAATAAGAACAAGTTGTTCTAACTTTTTTATCTACTGCTGCAGATTTTGATTGAAAAACGTCTGATATAGCATCTGTTGGACAAGTGTGAGCACATGCACCACAAGAAACACATGAAGAGTCACCAAACATCATATCGTTATCAGTTGTTATTCTCGACTCAAATCCTCTCCCGCTCATTGTTAAAACAAATGAACCTTGAATTTCATCACAAGCTCTGACACATCTTCCACAATTGATACAATTGTCTAAATTCATTCTCATGTAATCATGTGATGTATCTCTTGGAATTCCTTTGTGTTGTTTTGGACTGTTATATCTGTGATCAGATACTCCTAAATCGTTTGCTACTGTTTGTAATTCACAGTTGTTATTTACCTCACAAGTATCACATTCCATTGGATGGTCTGTTAATACTAATTCAACAATATTTTTTCTAAGATCTTTCAAAGATTCATTTGAAGTAAATATGTGTTGATTTTCAGCAACTGGAGTATGGCAAGAAGCAACTACTCTTGTTGGACCATCTTTTTCTAAAGCAACTTCGACCGAACACACTCTACAAGCTCCATAAGGTGCTAAATTTGGATCGTCACATAAAGTAGGAACTTTTTTTTCACCTACATAACTTTTTACAAATTTTAAAATAGATGAGTGATTTGGACCGATTTCATACGGTTTTCCGTCAATATAAGCAATTTTTCTTTTCTCTGAACTCATTAATTATCTTTAACCATATCATTTTTCATTTCATCCCCAAAGTATTTTAGGATGTTTTGAATAGGAGTGGGAATAGCTCCGCATAAAGCGCATAAACAACCTTTTTTCATTGTAACAAGCAATTCTTCAAGCAATTTCAAAGGTATTTTGGCAGTTTTCTTTTTAGCTTGGTCAAACATTTCTTTACCTCTGTAAGATCCAAGTCTTCCAGGGAAACATTTTCCACATGATTCTTCAGCAGAAAATTCAAATAGATGATGAATGTATTCAGCCATAGAAAAATCTTTAGGAATACTTACTACACTAGCATGACCTAACATGAAACCTTTTGCAGTAAACTCCTGAAAATCTAAATTAAGATTTTCTATTTCACTTAATGGAACCACACCACCAAGTGGCCCGCCAATTTGAAAAGCTTTTAATGGTTCTTTGTATCCTCCACCAATTTCATTAAATATTTTTTTCATTGGAGTTCCCATATCAATTTCATAAACACCTGGATTGTTAAAGAAACTATCCAAACAAACCAATTTAGTGCCTGCAGATTTTTTATTTCCTATTGATGAAAATTTTTCAGAACCATTTATTAAAATTCCGGTAGCAGCTGCTAAAGTTTCAACATTGTTAACAACAGTTGGTTTTTTATATAATCCTTCTGTAACAGGAAAAGGAGGTCTAACATCAACTTCTGCTCTTCTTCCTTCAATAGATGCAATCAAAGCTGTTTCTTCTCCACAAATATATGCACCTTGTCCGATGCAAATTCCAAGATCAAATGAAAAATCAGTTCCCAAAATATTATCACCCAGAAGACCTAACTTTTTAAGTTCATTGATACTTCCATTGATGGCTTCAATAGATTTTGGATATTCTCCACGAATATATAAAACTCCCTCATCGCTTCCAATTACAAATCCACACATTACCATTCCAAAAATAACTTTTAGAGTCTGATCTTCCAATAAATATCTATCTGAAAAAGCACCAGAGTCACCTTCGTCTGCATTACAAATAACATACTTTTTTTCTCCTTTAGCTTTACTACAAAAATCCCATTTCATTCCTGTTGGAAATCCTGCACCACCTCTACCAGTTAAATTAGAATCTAAAAGTGATTTTATAATTTCTTTTTTATCAGTTTTTAAAAATGTATTTAATTGATCTTTAAATTGATCAGTTGATGAAAGTTTATCATCCATTAAGAAACTTGTTGTAGCAAAACTTTTTGAGAAAAATTTCTCTTGTTTAATTTCTTCACCTTTAATTATTTGGTCTATTTTTTCTATATCTTTTCCAGCATAATTTTCTCCATCATAATGGAATGCATGGTTTTCATAACAATGTCCTAAGCAAAACATTTCTCCAACTTTGTCGTCACCAAGTTTTTCTTTTAAAGTATCTTTTAACTTCTCTTGCGTTCCAGCACACATACATGCACTACCATTGCAAACAAAAGCTTTCTTTTCTCTATGAGATGGTCTTAAAAATTCGTAAAATGATTCAGCTCCATGAATTGTTGAAACCCCAAGGTTATGTTTTTTAGCAATTTCTTTGATATCTTGCGGTTTATCGCTCAATGTATTTTCAGATATTTGCTTAAACAGATTTTCCTTAAGTCCAATTCTACCTGATAGATTACTTATATTTTTTGACAATTTACCCTTTACCCTTTTTTAATAGCTCAAGTATTTATTATAATCCTATCTTTATTGCTATAAATATTAAAGCTATTCTCTTTTACAAAACCAACCAATGTCATGTCAAACTTATTTGCTAAATCAATAGCAAGACTAGTTGGCGCACCAACACCTATTAAAATCCCAATATTTGCCATAAGTGCTTTTTGCACCAGGTCAAAATTAAGTCTACCGGAACAAGCTAAAAATTGTGAAGTATTATCAAGTAAATTTTCTTTTAGAGCATAACCAATAAGTTTATCTAAAGCATTATGACGACCAACATCCTCCTTAATGGCAACTATATCTCCTTGAGCAGTAAATAATCCACTTGCATGAATACCTCCAGTTTTTGAAAATTCTGATTGATTTTGACGAAGCTTTTTTGGTGAGCTCATTAAAACCTCTTTTGATATTTTTGGATTAGATTTTAAAATTTTATCTTTTTTAATAATTTCTAAAGCATCTAAAGAACTTTTGCCACAAACACCACAAGATGAGTTTGTTAGAAAATTTCTTTTTATTTTGTCGACATCAATGTTATCTGAATTATTAATTGTAACAATAATTTTATTTTTTAGACCGTATTGTTCTGTAGGTTTACCAGTGAGCTCAATTTTTTCTATATAATCAATTTTTTCAATTATTTTTTCATTAAAAAGAAAACCTCGTACTAAATCTTCATCATCTCCCGGAGTTCTCATTGTTACTGAAATAGTTTTTTCAACCCAAATTTCCTTATCTTTATATTTAATTATTATTTCTACAGGTTCCTCTATAGATATATGATCATTAAATTTATCTAAATTTTCAGATTTAAATTTAAATACTTTGTATTCAGAATTCATTCTGAGCAGTATATTTTAACTTTGAAAATATGAAAGAATGAAAAAAATAAGTCTATGAATTATTGATGTGAATTTTCTTTAAAAAAGCGACTTATAAAAGATATAAATCGCTTTTTTATAAGAATTTATTTTTTTTGATACTTTGCAGCTTCTTCTGAACCGTCAGTTGCAGTCCCTTTGCTATATGAGTGTGCACCCATACCTGCAAGCTCTCCATCTTTAACTATAAGATACTGATTTCTGATTTCTTTTTTCTCAAAAAAACATTCCAGTATTTCTCTAACACCATCTGCGTATCTAGTTTGTGCTGATAGAGATGTTCCAGAAGTATGTGGCGTCATCCCGTGATGAGGCATCGATCTCCAAGGATGATCATTTGGTGCAGGCTGAGGAAACCAAACATCTCCAGCATAACCACTTAATTGACCAGATTTAAGCGCTGCAGCAATTGCATCTTTATCACAAATTTTTCCTCTAGCGGTATTTACGATATAAGCTCCTTTTTTCATCTTATTAATCATTGTTTCATCAAAAAGATGTTCAGTTTCAGGATGCAGTGGACAATTAATTGTAACTACATCACAAACTTTAACCATAGATTCAACTGAATCATGAAAAGTTAAATTTAACTCTTTTTCAACCTTTTCTGGTAATCTATGTCTATCAAAATAATGGAGATGAACATCAAAAGGTTTCATTTTTCTTAAAGCATCTAAACCAATTCTTCCTGCTGCTACTGTACCAATATGCATTCCTTCAACATCATAAGATCTCTGAACAGCATCAGCGATGTTCCAGCCACCATTATTTACTATTGCATATTGCGAATGGTAATCTCTAACCATAGATACAATCATCATAACTATATGTTCAGCAACTGATCTAGAATTACAGTAGGTAACTTCAACTACATCAATTTTATGATCCATTGCAGCTTGCAAATCAACGTGATCAGATCCAATACCTGCTGTAATTGCCATTTTAAGATTCGGAGCAGACTCCATTTTTTTTCTTGTTAGATAATATGGAAAGAAAGGCTGTGATATAACTACATCTGCGTCTACTAATTCTTTATCAGCAGTGCAATCATCCCCATCTTTATCAGAGGTAACAACTAATTGGTGACCATTACTCTCTAAAAATTTTCTTAAGCCTAATTCTCCTGAAACACATCCTAATAACTCACCAGGTTTAAAATCTCTTCCATTTGGTGAAGGAAGAGTCATACCATCAGGATATTTATCTATTTTTGGAAGATCCCCTAAAGGATAATTTTTGGGCATCCCATTTATTGGGTCGTCGTATAATACACAAAGTATTTTCATTTTTATTTTTTCTCATTTCTTTACCCTTATGGTTATTTACCCTATTTTTTTTTCTACAGTCTTAATTTATTAAAAATTTTTTATTCCTTCAATATTATTTTTTATAATAAATAAATAAAATTTATTTCGAGGGATAATTTTTTTTCAGAATAAATTTGTTAACTAATATAGCTAATCCTAAGATTATAATACATCCGAATATTATTGGATTTATTAAGTATTCAAATGACGCACTTCCAATAATAACCATAATTGGATTACCACCAGCAGGTGGATGAACAATATTTAATAAAATCATAAAGAAAACACCAGCGCCTACAGCTAAGGCAATATTTATGTATATAGGCAAAGGTATGAAATTAACAAAAATAACACCAACAAGTGCGGTACACAAATGACCAAAAAAAACATTTTTTGGTTGTGCAAATGGACTTTCAGGAAAACCAAATAATAGCACCATTGATGAGCCAAAAGATCCAGCTATGAAATATCCTAAAGTACTTTTGTAAGTTAAAACAGTTAAAACACCAATTGTAATTGTCGAAAAAAAACCTGCAATCAAAGCTTTTTGTAATGTAGATTTATCTATATTCATTTATTTTCTAAAGCCTTTTGAACTGTTTTTAATGGCAAAAGCAAACATTCTTTTCTACTAATATTTTTCTTATTAAATATTTCTTTAAAGCTTTTCCATTCGTTATCTACTTTAGATTTTATATCATCAAACAATTTCTCTCCATGCGATATAAAGGTCATTATTTGATTAATCTTTTTATCTCTTATTTTTCTAGACAATAAGCTTACCGATGCCTGACAATAAACACATGATTTGCATTGATAAGCCATGTCTTTTACAACTTCATCCTTAACAATTAAGCTTATTTCCATTTCATCTCCACATAATGGATTTTTGTGTTTAGATTTATGAGTGTAGTTTTCAAGGACTTTGTTGTTTTCTGTATGTGAGGCAATTTCTAAAATTCTTAAGTCCATTTAATTTCTTTAATTCAAGTTTGAATGTTTTATATTTTGATTAATGGATCATAACAATATTTTAGGCACAGTGCTAGCAGGCGGAAAGTCACAAAGATTTGGTGAAGATAAATCACAAGTGACCTTAGCAAACAAGCTATTAATAGATTACGTATTGTTGGAAATAATTGATCAATTTAAAGAAGTTTTGATTGTCTCAAATAATTCGATAAATTTTCAAAGTTCAGAAAAAATAACTAAAATTGAAGACTATAAAAAAGGACTTGGTCCTTTATGTGGAGTTTTATCTGCTATGAAATGGATCAAAGCAAATAATAGAGATTACCAGTGGATAGCAACCTTTCCTGTGGATACTCCTTTTTTTAAGAAACAAATACTAAAAGATTTCATTAAAAATATTAATTTTAAAGACAGTGATTTATTTTTTATTAAATCGAATAATACAAGACATAATATTTTTGGCTTATGGTCAATAAATTTACTAGATAGATTAGAAAAGGACTTAAATAATGGAGAAAGAAAAGTAGAGTTATGGGCAAATAATGTTGGAGTTAAAATA
Source organism: uncultured Pelagibacteraceae bacterium (assembly GCA_902595795.1). Classification (GTDB taxonomy): domain Bacteria; phylum Pseudomonadota; class Alphaproteobacteria; order Pelagibacterales; family Pelagibacteraceae; genus Pelagibacter. The sequence continues at coordinate 6,903 of CACJRK010000021.1, read as the reverse complement.
ATTAAAATGGAGTTTTCAAACAAAGATCCTTTCTTTAATATAAATACGAAAGAAGATTTAGAAAAAGCAAAAGAAATATTGAAAAATGATTAGTTACGAGCAATCTAAGAAAATATTAAAAAAAGCAAAAATTAAGATTAAAAATGAGACAATTAATAGTGTTAATTCTTTAAATAGACTTGTTTCTAGTAATGTTTATTCAACTATAAATTATCCAACTAGTGATAATGCTGCTTTTGATGGATATGCAATTAATTCAAAAGATACTAATCAAATTAAAAAAAAATCAAAAAAACAATTTAAGATAATTGGCTCTATCGCTGCTGGCTCTAAACCATTTAAGAAAAAAATTAAAAAATTTGATGCAATAGAGATTATGACAGGAGGGATTATTCCAAAAGATTTTGATACAATCATCCCAATTGAGCAAATTAATTTTTATCCAAACAAAACTAATAAAAAATTTATTTTAATAGATCAAAAAATTAAGAAACATAATCATGTTAGATTTGCTGGCTCTGATTTTAAAAAAGGCGAGATAATCCTTAAAAAAAATACCATGATACAACCAAATCATATTTTAGCTTTCAAAACTTTGGGCATTAAGAAAATTAAAGTTAAAAAAAAAATTAACATTCTTTTTTTTTCTACTGGTAATGAAATTACAAACAAAGATAATATTCCAAATTGGAAGGTTAGAAACAAATAGCCATTATATAAAAAATTTAAATGAAAATTTTTTATTTCATTTTGAAAATGGAGGAATATTAAAAGACAACCATAAAAATATTTTTAAAAGCAAAATAAAAAAAATATTAAATAATAAAACTGATATTATAATTACCTCAGGCGCAGTTTCTGCTGGTAAGTATGACTATATACCAAGTGTAGTAAAAACGTTTAAATTATCTGATTATTTTAAAAGTGTAGCAATTAGACCAGGAAAACCAATTTTATTTGCTAAAATTAAATCTAACCAAAAAGCAATTTTTGGTCTTCCAGGAAATCCCATGTCTTCCGCAGCATGTTTTAGGTTTTTTGTTATTCCATACATTGCAAATACACTGGGTTTAAGTACTGAGAGACCTATTCGTGGTATTTTAAAAAATAGTTTTATAAAAAAAAAGAAATTTACTCGTTTTGCTAAAAGTAAATTAAGCACAACTAAAGATGGAAAAATAGAAATTGAAATATTAAAAGGACAAGAGTCTTTTAGAGTTAAATCCTTCATAAAATCAAATATTTGGGCGTTGTTGCCAGCTGGTAAATCAAAATTTAAAAAGGGGAGATAGTAGATTGTTTTTTTCCTAATCATTCCAACCAAACTTTAATCTAAAAACGTATTTTTGTTGTAGAAAAATCTTTTTAGAATTAGATTTCGTAATATGTTAGAGCTAAGAAATCCAAGAGTTGCTATTCCCGTTGTTCTTTTTGCAGGACTTTTATGGTCTTTTGGTCCTTTAGTTGTTAGATATATGGACAATCCCCAATTGGTGGCTTGGCAGTATATTTTTGGCAGAGGTTTAACAATTTTTATTTTATTAAATCTTTACTTATTTTTTGAAGAGGGAAAAAGCTTCTACAAAAACTACTTTAAAATAGGTTTATCAGGAGTAATTGGTGGCTCTGGTTTAGGAATTGCGATGATTACTTTTATTTATTCAATCACTAATACAAGTGCTGCGGTTACTTTACTTTGTTTAGCAGCAATGCCTTTTTTTACAGCTTTATTAGCCTTTTTATTTTTAAAAGAAAAGATTTCTTTGAGTGTATGGATCTCAATATTAATTGCTTCAGTTGGTATTATTATTATGGCTCTTGGGAACACTGGTGAAAAATCATTAGCTGGTTTTGTTTTTGGTCTTACTTCTTCACTTGGCTTTTCAGTTTTTTCTGTAACTCTAAGATGGAGAAAAGAAACACCAAAATTTACAACAGTTGCTTTCTCTGGATTATTTTGTTTTATTTTTTCATCAGTTGTTATTCTCTCAAATGACTTAGATTTTTTTTCTACAAGTTATAATGGAGCTTTATTTTCACTTCATGGAACTCTAGTTTGTTTTGGATTAATTTTATATTCAATTGGCTCTAAAGCAATTCCAGCAGCTGAACTAACACTACTGTCTCTAACAGAAGTTGTTGGAGGAATTTTTTGGGTTTGGGTACCAATATTTGGGATTAATGAAGTGCCATCTACAAATACTATTATTGGTGGTTTTTTTCTTTTTGTATCTTTGTTTTACTACAGTCTCATTATGAGATGGAACAAAAGGTATATAGCTTTAAATTAATATGGAACGACCAGATTTTTTTGAACTTAAAAATGGCGATAAGGTAAAACTACCTTTTTCAAATAAGGAGTATGATCAACGTGTAACCAAACTTAGATCAACTATGGATAAAAATAAACTTGATATGGTTATTCTAACTTCAATGCATAATGTTGCATATTACACAGGTTTTATTTATTGCTCATTTGGAAGACCGTACGGATGTATTGTTACAAAAAATAAAATATCTACGATTTCTGCAAATATTGATGCTAGCCAGCCTTGGCGAAGATCTCATTGTAATAATATAATTTATACTGACTGGAAAAGAGATAATTTCTTGAGAGCAATTGTTTCAATTATTGGAAGAGACGAACCGCCAAAGAGTATTGGTATTGAAAACGATCATGTAACTTTAGAAATGAGCGGGAGAGGATTTGAGTCGAGAATAACAACTGATAACGATATGATGTTTGGTGACTCTTCATGTGTTTCTTGTGGTGCATGTGCTCACACTTGTCCAACAGATGCTATATCAGACGTTTTTCAATCAAAATCTGCAGCAGTAGATAAAAAAGTTAGAACAACTTGTTCTTATTGTGGTGTTGGTTGTAACTTAGAGGCATCAATTAAAGATGATAAGGTTGTGGCTATTGATACACCTAAACAAACAGAAGTTAATGCTGGACACACATGTATTAAAGGAAGATATGCATTTAGCTTTTATGATCATCCTGACAGACTGAAAACACCTTTAATTAAAAGAAATGGAAAATTCGAAGAAGCTTCTTGGGATGAAGCATATGATTTTATTAAAAAAGAAATGAACAGAATTACAAAAGAAAATGGTCCAGATGCCTTTGCTGGAATTTCCTCTGCAAGATGTACAAATGAAGAAAATTACGTTTTTCAAAAAATGATTAGAGCAGCCGTAGGAACTAACAGTGTAGATTGTTGCGCAAGAATTTGCCATTCACCAACAGCGTGGGGAATGCAACAAACTTTTGGAACTGGAGCAGCAACTAATTCTACGGAAGATATTTACCACGCAGACTTATTTTTGGTAATTGGAGCTAATCCAACAAATGCTCACCCGGTTACAGGTGCAAAAATTAAACAACAAGTTATGAAAGGTAAAAAATTAATTGTGCTTGATCCGGTCACAACTGAACTAGCAAAACTTGCTGATTACCATATTAAACTAAGACCTGGAACTAACGTTGCAGTTCTTAACATGATGTTGCACTTTATTATTAAATCAAAACTTTATAACTCAGATTTTGTAAGAGATAGAACTGAAGGATTTGATAATTTCTTAAAAGAAATTGAAAGACAAGATGTAGATCATTTAGCAAAAGTAGCTGGTGTAGATAAACAATTAGTTAAAGAAGCAGCAATTGCATATGCTACCGCAAGAAACTCTATGGAGTTCCATGGTTTGGGTGTTACTGAACATGAACAAGGATCTAAAACTGTAATGTTAATTGCGGACCTAGCTATGATTACTGGTAACATTGGAAGAAAAGGTGTAGGTGTTAATCCTTTGAGAGGTCAAAACAATGTTCAAGGTGCAGCAGATATGGGATGCCAACCGCACCAAGGTGCTGGATATTTCCCTGTGGCTGATGAAAAGCATCAAAAATTCTATACTGAAAAATATGGAGTAACTCATCCAACAAAACCAGGATTAAAAATTCCTCAAATGTTTGAAGCAGCAATAGACAAAGAGCTAAAAGGTGTATGGATCATTGGAGAAGACATTGTTCAAACTGACCCTAATAGTGCACATGTTGTTGAGGCGATGAACTCGTTAGAACTTTTAGTTGTTCAAGAAATATTTATGAGTGAAACAGCAAAATTAGCTACTGTCGTTTTACCAGGTACAACTTTCTTAGAAAAAGATGGAACTTTTACCAATACTGAGAGAAGAATTCAAAGAGTTAACAGAGCTGTACCTCCTCTACCAGGCACTAAACCTGATGGATTAATTGTAACAGAGATGATGCAGAAATTGGGTTTTGATCAACCGACTTATGATGCTGACCAAGTCCTAGAAGAGATTGCTGATATAGTCCCATTCTTTAAAGGTGTGACTAGAGAAAGATTAGGAAAATTTGGATTACAGTGGCCAGTTCAAGAAGATGGAACAGATACCAAAATTTTACATACCGAAACATTTAAGTTAGGAAAAGGTAGACTTAAAAACTTTGATTGGAAAGAGTCTTCAGAAATTGAAGCTAATAAAAAAGATTATCCTTTAATTTTGACAACAAGTAGAGTTCTACAGCATTATAATGCCGCTACTATGACTAGAAGAACTAAAAATATAAATATTGTTGATGAAGATGTTTTGTTAATTCATCCAAAGGATGCAGAGTACAGAGATCTTAATAGTGGTGATATCGGAAGACTTTATTCAGGTAGAGGTGAAGTTGCATTAAAAGTGGAGGTAACAGACAAAGTTAAAGAAGGAATAGTATTTACAACATTCCACTTCCCTGAGCATATGGTTAATATGGTTACAGGTCATGGTAAGGATGAAGAAACAATGTGTGCAGAATACAAAGTATCTTCTGTTGAAGTGCAAAAAATTTCTAATCAATTTAAAACAGAAGTTAAACCAAAAGAAAATCAAGCTGAAGTTAGTTAATTAAAATGACCATAGGTTGGCATTTTGATAATACTTATTCAAAGTTATCAAATACTTTTAAAGAAAATATTAAACCAACTCCCGTTCATGATCCTGAATTAGTAATTTTAAATGAAGAACTGGCGTCTACTTTAAATTTAAATTTTTCAAAAACAGACAAAAAAAAATTAGCAGAAATATTTTCTGGAAACTCAATACCAGCAGAAACTAATACAATTGCCCAAGCATATGCAGGTCATCAATTCGGACACTTTACTATGTTAGGAGATGGTAGAGCAGTTTTATTGGGTGAACATTTAGTTAATAATGACAATCGTTTTGATATTCAGTTTAAAGGTTCAGGAAGAACTTCTTTTTCTAGGGGTGGTGATGGAAGAGCTGCACTAGGACCTATGCTTAGAGAATACATAATCAGTGAAGCAATACACTCATTAAATATTCCAACTACAAGAAGCCTAGCTGTAGTGAAAACTGGAGAAAAAGTTGTAAGAGAAAATCTTTTGCAGGGTGCTATATTAACAAGAGTTGCATCAAGTCATCTTCGGGTTGGTACATTTCAATATATTGCTGCAACTCAAAACATTGAAAATTTAAATACTTTAATCGACTACACTATAAACAGGCATTATCCAGAAATTAAAAACTCAAAATCAAAGGCGTTAGACTTGTTAAATCTTGTTATGGAAAAGCAATGTCAGCTAGTGATTAATTGGATGAGAGTTGGATTTATTCATGGGGTTATGAATACTGATAACATGGCAATTTCAGGTGAAACTATCGATTACGGTCCATGTGCTTTCATGGATAATTACGATCCAAAAACTGTATTTAGCTCAATCGATAAATTTGGAAGATATGCCTTTTCTAATCAACCACCAATTACAAAGTGGAATTTAGCAAGGTTTGCTGAATGTTTGATCCCTCTAATTGATAAAGATGAGAATACCGCAATTAAATTAGCAACAGATTTAATAGATAATTTCCAAAATATTTATGAAGATAAGTGGTTAAATATGATGAGAGATAAGCTTGGTCTATTTGGTGAGGATAAAAATGATAAAAAATTAATTAATGATTTGTTTGATTGGATGGAAAAAAATAAAGCAGATTACACAAATACTTTTTGTAATCTAATGGATGTCAATTCAGATGAAATTTACAAAAATGATGATTTTATCAATTGGAAAAATGAATGGAAAAAAAGATCTGAGTTAAATAATTCAACTAAGGAAAAACAAAGCAAACTTATGAAATCAAATAATCCAATTATAATTCCTAGAAATCATAAAGTAGAGGAAGCTTTAGCTGAAGCAGATAAAGGAAGTTTAGATAAAATGAAAAAATTATTAGCTATTTTAAAAAATCCTTATGACAATCAAAATAATATTCAAGAATATCAAATGCCTGCTCCATCGAGCAATGAAAAATATCAAACTTTTTGCGGAACTTAAATTATAGAACGTAGGGCTCTGGCCTAGCAGTTTTACCTAAAACTCTCTCAACTGCAAAATCACTTATATCAATTGTTTGGTATGATCCTGTTGTAATTAATTCAGTTAAGGCTCTACCAATACCTGGAGCCTGCATTAATCCTCGGCCTGTAAATCCAGAAGCCATGTAAACATTTTCATATTTTGGATGCTTACCAACGACTGCATTGTTATCTAATCTATTGCAATCATAGTAACCTGCCCATCCACCAGTTAACTTGAGTTCTTCAAAAGCAGGTATTCTTATAGCAAGAGCTGGCCAAACTAATTCCTCAAAATCATTCCAAGCTGGTTCCAAATCATCTGCATCAAATACAGAAATAGGTGATCCTGCTAAATATTCCCCGCCCTCTGGTCTCCAATAAACACCCGTTGTTAAGTCTCCACTTAGTGGCATCTCTTTAATATATGTTGGGCATTTAACTCTAAACACGGTATGCTTTTGAGGAACAACAGGAATATCTTCTAGCAATTCTTTTGTCCAGCAACCAGC
>CACJRK010000020.1 GCA_902595795.1 uncultured Pelagibacteraceae bacterium | reverse complement strand
AAGCCCAATTTATGGGATGCCAGTGCTTGATGTAGAAAAATGTAAATCAGTATTATTTGTGAAGCGAAGTTTATCCCCTGGTTATGCAGGCATAGATAATGATCTATTTTATAAAGAAAATACCCTAATGTTGTTTGCAGATGCAAAAAAAATGACAGAAGACATTACTAAAAATCTATAGGTGAAAATTGAATACCAAAATATTTTGTGACATCGCAGAATTAGATCTAATTAAAAAATTTAACAAAAAAAAAATTGTTAAAGGATTCACAACAAATCCAAGCTTAATGAGAAAAGCTGGAGCAAAAAATTATAAACTATACGCAAAAAAAATTCTTAAAATATGCAATAATAAACCAGTATCTCTAGAGGTATTTGCTGACGAATATGAAGAGATGAAAATTCAAGCAGTTAATATTAATACTTGGGGAAAAAATGTTTATGTAAAGGTACCAGTTGCTAATTCTAAGGGTAAATTTATGAGTCAGATAATTAAAGAATTAAATAATCAAAATATAAAACTTAACATAACAGCTGTTTATAATGCTAAACAAACTCAAAAGATTTTAAAGTTAATTAATAAAAAAACAAAAGTAATTATTTCTATTTTTGCGGGAAGAGCAGGTGATGTAGGCAAAGACCCGGTACCAGAATTTATTAAGAGTATTAAATTAGCCAAAAGATTCAAGAATGTTGAGATATTATGGGCTAGCGTTCGTGAGCCTTATAATTATTTGCAAGCGAAGCAATTAGGATGCCACATCATTACCGTTCCACCAAATATTATAGAAAAAATAGAAAATTTTGGAAAATCATTTGATCAACTTACAAAAGAAACAGTAAAAGCTTTCTTATCAGATAGTAAAAAGTCTAATTTTAAAATTTAGCCTGAAATTGGTTGCGGGGGACGGATTTGAACCGCCGACCTTCAGGTTATGAGCCTGACGAGCTACCAGACTGCTCCACCCCGCGATATATTAAATTCTATTTTTTAGTTTATTTAATTTTTTTACTCTTTTAATATTTTCTTGTAGAATTCTTTTTTTTTTCTCAGAGGGTTTTTCGTAAGTGTTTTTTAATTTAATTACTTTAAAAAAACCATCTCTTTGAAGTTTTCTTTTTAAAACTCTCAAAGCTTGTTCAATATTATTATCTTTAACTTCTATTTTAATAACTACCTCCAAAAAAGTGGTTAACTAACACTTTTATAAATTTATGTCTATTGATTTTATTCATTAAAATTAAGATTTATTAGCTTGTTTTTGTTTTTCCCTCTCTTTTAATTCTCTTTTAATTCTTCTTTCAGCTTTTTCTAGTGCTTCAACTAAATCTTTTTGGCTAAATAAATTTAAAGCAACAGGATCTTTTGGATTTAAGTTATTATAATTCCAATAACTTTTGTTTCTAATTGAAGTAACAGAATTTTTAGTAATTCCAACTAGTTTTGCAATTTGAGAATCTTTAAGAACGTTATGCTGACGAACAAGCCATAAAGCAGAGTCAGGTTTGTCTTGTCTCTTAGAAAGTGGAATATATTTTTTAATTTTTTTATCAGTATTAGATATTTCAATATCAGTACTTTTGATTTGAAGAGCTCTATTTTCATCTTTAGAAGATAATTCAATTTCTTCTCTGGTTAATTGACCAGAGATGATTGGATTATATGCTTTAATTCCTTTTGCAACTTCTCCATCAGCAATTCCTTGAATTTCAACTTCGTGTAGATTGCAAAAGTTTGCAATTTGTTTAAAAGTTAATGTTGTATTTTCAACTAGCCAAACAGCAGTAGCCATTGGCATTAAAGGTATGTTTGACATCTATTTTTTCTCTGATTTGAAATTTTGAAATTTTTTATTAAATTTACTTATTCTGCCTTTATCCATCAATTTTTGTTTTCCGCCTGTCCATGCAGAATGTGATTTAGGATCTATTTCTAATTTTAGAACTTCTCCTTCTTTTCCCCAGGTTGACTTTGTTTCAAATTGAGTACCATCTGTCATTTCAACTTTAATTGTATGGTAATTTGGGTGTATGTCTTTTTTCATATCGAGACTTATAGCAAAAGATTTTTATAACACAATTAAAAGTTCTCTAATTTTTTGAGCATTTCAGTGTATATTGCATCACTTGAGGCTTTTATATCTATCTTATTGATATCAAATTTATGAATATCATTTACTAATCCACCTGCTTCTTTAACTAATATCTCTCCTGCCGCAATATCCCAAAGATTAATTTTATTATGAAAAAAACCATCTAATCTGCCAGCCGCAACATAAGCCAAATCCAGCGCAGCACAACCACTATATCTCATATTAAGATCACTAAATCTAATACCTTCCTGATTGCTTGAGAACAAACAGTCATCTAATGAATTTCTTTTTGAAACTCTTAACCTTTTATTATTTAAAAATGCACCTTTGTCTTTTTCCGCAAAAAACATTTCATCTTTGATTGGATCAAAAATTAATCCACTCAAAATTTTACCTTTATATTGATGAGCAATACAAATTGAAAAATGAGGGATTCCATGTAGAAAATTTGTAGTCCCATCAATTGGATCAATAATCCAAATATTTTCTTTATCTTTATTTTTAATATTTCCAGTTTCTTCAGTTATAAAAGAATAATTTTTTTTTGTTTTGGATAATTCTTCAATCAAAATTTTTTCAACATTTTTATCCGTTTTAGTAACGAAATCATAAGGACCTTTTTTTGAAACTTGTAATTTCTCCACCTCTCCAAAATCTCTTATTATTGGCTTAGATGCTTTCTCTACTGCTTTGATCATTATATTGAGATTTGCAGAAATAGAAATCATTGGTTATATCTTTTTAATATATTCAAGAGTTCTAGTATCAACAATTATTTCATCACCTGATTCTATAAAAGGTGGAACCTGAATATTTAATCCATTATCTAGCATTGCAGGTTTATAAGAAGACGACACGGTCTGGCCTTTAAGAGCTACATCAGTTGTTTCAATTTTACATTTTACTTGGTTAGGTAATTCCACAGAAATTGGGTTTTCGTTATAAAAACTTACTGAAACTTCAAGATTTTCTGTCAAAAGTTTTCCTTTATCACCCACACTTTCTTTTTTTATTTCTATTTGTTCAAATGTTTTTGGATTCATAAAAAAATAATTAGCTTCATCACAGTAAAGATAACTAAAAGTTGTTTCTTCTAATGATGCTTTTTCAACTGTTTCACTAGATCTGAATCTTTCATTTAGTTTTGTATTTTTATTTAAACTTTTCATTTCAACTTGAGCAAATGCCCCACCTTTTCCAGGCTTAACATGCTGAGTTTTTAAAACTTGCCATAAATCATTTTTATATTCGAGGAGCATACCCACTCTAATTTCACCAGCATTAATTTTCATTTTAATCTTTGTATAGCTTGCAAAGGTTTGTATAATTTATTATTCCAAATGTAGCCTGAAATAGCTAAAAATTTCACTTTATTCAATAATAGATTTTTATAATTATCTGAATCTATACCGCCAATCGCAACTATTGTTGTATTTGTAAATTTTTTGACCTTATTTAAAATTTTTATAGATGCTGTATATTTTGTTTTTTTCGTCTTAGAGGGATAAAAGGCTCCCAAAGCAATATAGCTTGCTTTAGCTTGAATTGCTCTTTTTACTAGGTTTAATGAATTATGGCATGTCACGCCTATAATTTTTTTTTTGAGTATTTTTTTAGCCCTTTCTATAGCCATATCTTTTTGACCTAAGTGGCAACCATCAGCATCTAATTTTGAAACAAGTATAGGATCATCATTAATTATAAATTTTACTTTATTTTCTTTACATATACTTTTAATTTTTTTCCCAATTAAAAATTTTTTTTTTAAAGAGTAATTTTTAAGTCTAAGTTGGAAAAAACCAACTTTGCCAGTTTTTAAAACTAATTTTAGGTGGTAATAAAAATTTTTATTTATTTTATTAGGAGAAATTAGATAAATAAATTTTTTTTTATTTATTTTCAAGTTCGTTTGACCATTTTCCTTGAGCAGCCAAGGTACACATTTTAGCTCTATGATTAAAAGTATTTTGAGTTGCCTTCTCATCTTCAATATTTTTTGACCAAACTTTTAGAGCACTTTGTTGAAGAGCTCTTCCATATGAATAAGTCATTATAAAATTTGTATTATTATTTTTGTTAATTAAATTTAAATTTTCTGTAGCATCGATTTCAGACTGACCTCCAGATAAAAAAGCGATTCCAGGTACTTCGTTTGGAACTGAATTTCTAATGCATTCAAGCGTTTTAAGAGACACTTCTTTATTAGAAATTTTATCTTTTGAATTATTTCCAGCAAGTATCATATTGGGTTTTAAAATTATTCCAGAAAGATCAATTTTGTGCAAAATTAATTCTTCGAAACATTTTTTAATTACTTCTGAGGTTTTATTTAAACACACATCAGCAGAGTGATTTCCATCCATTAATACCTCGGGTTCTACTATTGGAACCATTCCATTTTCTTGAACAAGTGCAGAGTACCTAGCTAGTGTGTGAGCATTACTATTTATGGCTAGTTTACTTGGATACTTTTCGCTGATTGAAAAGACACCTCTCCATTTTGTAAATCTTGCTCCAAGATCGTAATATTTTTTTAATCTTTCCCTAAGACCATCTAATCCTTCTGTAATTTTTTCTTCATTTGAATTTGCTAAATCTTTTGCTCCAGTGTCAACCTTTATTCCTGGCACTGCGCCTGAATTGGATATTAATTCTGGTATTGTTTTTCCAGAACTTGAAATTTGATTAATTGTTTCGTCATAAAGAATTACACCACCAATACACTCTTTCATACCCTCTGATGAAAAAAGTTTTTCCCTAAATGAAAGTCTATTCTCTGAAGTTGAATTAACTTTAACTGCCTCAAGCCTTTTTGTCATAGTTCCATTACTTTCATCTGCAGCAAGGATTCCTTTACCATTAGAAATTATTTTAAGTGCAATTTTATTTAGTTCAGTCATTTTAATCTAAGGCGGTTATACCAGGAAGCTTTTTGCCTTCAAGATATTCCAAAAAAGCTCCACCTGCAGTTGAAACAAAATTAAAATTATCAACAGCATTTAAATTATTTAATAAAGAAACTGTATCTCCACCACCCGCTACTGAAAAAATTTTATTTTCTTTATTATTTTTAATTAATTTTTTGGCTATTTGAATACTGCCATTAGCAAAATTTGGATTTTCAAAATATCCTGCAGGGCCGTTCCATAGTATTGTTTTGCTATTGTCAATAATATTAATTATTTTTTCAATTGTTTTTGGACCAATATCCAATATCATTTCATCAGATAAAATTTTATTTAACTCTTTTTTCTGAGAAGAGCCATTTAAATCTTTAGATACAATGACATCTTCAGGATAAAATATTTTACATTTTTCTTGTTTTGAAAGAGTGACAATTTCTTCAACAATTAGATTACAATTTTTTTCTTTTATAGATTTTCCAACACTATTTCCGAAAAATTCTATAAAATTATTAGCCATACCTCCAACGATAATAATATTATCAAATTTAGGAATTAGGTTTTTAATAACATTAATTTTAGTAGAAATTTTAGATCCACCAATTATACAAGTTATAGGCCTATTAATTTCTGTGGTAATTTTTGTAAGAGCATTAACCTCTAAGTCAATTTGTAATCCAGAAAATGATGGTAAGAATTTTGGTATCTCGTGAATTGAAGCATGTGCTCGATGTGAGCAAGAAAAGGCATCATTTACATATATATCTCCAAGGCTTGATAAGTGTTTCGCAAATATATTATTATTTTCCTCTTCTTCAGAATAAAATCTAATGTTTTCTAAAATTAAAATTTTTTCACTAAAGGCATCAAAGAAATTTTTATTTTTTATTTCTTTAATATTTTTTTTTATCAGTTTTACTTTTATATCTAATTTTTTTTGTAATTCTTTACGAATTGGTTCGAGAGACAGTTCCTCAACTATCTTACCTTTTGGTCTACCTACATGAGATAAAATAATAATTTTACTTTTTTTTTTAATTAAAAAATTTAAAGTAGGAAGAATTTTATCAATTCTTGTTGTGTCGGTTATCTTTCCTTTGTCTAAAGGAACATTCAAGTCTAATCTTAATAATATTTTTTTATTATTAAGATTTTTTTCTTTTATAATACTTCTCATTAAGAGATATTACGCAAACTTTCAGCTATATCACACATTCTATTAGAAAAACCCCATTCATTGTCATACCAAGCTGATATTTTGCCCATATTATTTCCAACTATGTTTGTCAAAGAAGCATCTAGAATTGCAGAAGCAGAATGATGATTAAAATCTATTGAAACTAACTTTTCATAATTAACTTCTAAAATATTTTTTAATTTATTTTTTGATGCCAATTCAAAAGCTTTATTAATTTTTTCTACACTAATTTCTTTTTTTGTACAAAAAACCAATTCAACAAGTGAAACATTTGGTGTAGGTACTCTCATTGCAATTCCTTCTAATTTACCTTTAAGACTTGGAATTATTTCACCTATCGCTTTTGAAGCTCCTGTTGAAGTGGGAACTATAGACTGACTCGCTGATCTTGCTCTTCTTGGGTCTTTGTGAGAATTATCTAAAATTCTTTGATCGCTAGTAAATGCATGAATTGTAGTCATAAAACCTTTTTCAATTTCAAAATTTTCATTAAGAACATTTGCTACTGGCGCAAGACAATTGGTGGTGCATGAGGCAGCAGATATTATTTTATCCTCTTTTGTAATTTTATCTTCATTAACACCAAATACTATTGTTTTATCAGCATTTTTACATGGAGCAGAAACAATCACTTTTTTTGCACCATTTTCTATATGTGCAAGAAGTTTTTCTTTTGAATTAAATTTTCCAGTGCATTCAAAGACATAATCAACGTTATGTTTTTCCCACTTAATATCTTCAATTTTTGTTTCTTGAGAAAATGTAATTTTATTTTTATTTATTATTAAATGTTTTGGATCAAAATCTAGATTTGCATTTAATTTTCCATGTATAGAGTCATATTTGATCAATTTAGATGTATCTTCAGAATTTGACCTATTGTTTATATGATTAATTTTAAAATTTTTATTTTTACTTTCGACAATTGATCTCAATACCATACGACCAATCCGTCCCATTCCGTTTATTCCAATTTTAATCGTCATTTTATTTTTTTAATAATTTTTTTGTAATATTTTTAATATTTGTGCTCTCTAGTCCAAAATATTTATAAATATCTTTAAAAGGTGCACTTTTGCCGAATTCGTTAATTCCAAAAGTAATACTGTTACTCCCTACATATTTTTTCCAACAATCACTCGATCCAGCTTCAATCGATATTTTAAATTTTGTTTCCTCTAAAATTTTATTTTTATAAGATTTTGATTTTAAGTCGAAAAGCTCCATACAAGGCATTGATATAACTTTGGAATATATTTTATCTTTGGCTAATTTATGGCTAACCTCTATTGCCAGATTAACCTCAGATCCACTTGCTAAAATTGTTAGATTAATTTTTTTATTTGTTCTTAAAACCTCGTAAGCTCCTAATGAGCATTTGTTATCATTAGAGGTTGTTTTTCTTACTGGATTTAAGTTTTGTCTTGTTAAAGATAAAACGCTAGGTGTCTTTGAACTTTTTAAGGCATGTTCCCAACATTCGATTGTCTCAATTCTATCTGCTGGCCTAAAAACATTTAAGTTAGGTATTGCACGTAAACCTGATAGCTGTTCTATAGGTTGATGAGTTGGGCCATCTTCCCCAAGACCAATAGAATCATGAGTCATTACATAAATAACTCTTTTTTGCATTAATGCTGATAATCTGATTGAAGGTTTACAATAATCAGAAAATATTAAAAAGGTACCTCCATAAGGAATTAAATTACTATGCAGAGCAATACCATTCATAATTCCACTCATTGCGTGTTCTCTTACTCCATAGTGAATGTAGTCTCCACTAAAATCTCCAGGTTTAATTATTTTATGGTTTTTAGTTTTAGTGTTGTTTGAGCCAGCTAAATCAGCAGATCCACCAATTAAATTATTGTTGTGCTTTGTTAATGCACTTAATGTCATTTCTGAACATTTTCTAGTAGCTAAACTTTTTGGGTCCTTAATCGCATTATCTTTTTCTTTTTTAAGAGCTGAAGTAAAATTATTTTTTTGAATTTGACTAAATTTTATTTTATTTCTATTAAATATTTTTTTCCATTTTTTTTCTATAGATTCACCTCTTTGACCAATTTTTCTCCATTCTTTTAAAATTTTATTTGGGATATCAAAGGGTTTATTTTTCCATTTTAAAGCTTTTCTTACTAGTTTGATTTCATCAAATCCTAAAGGACTTCCATGAGATGACGCTTTTCCAGATTTATTTGGTGAACCAAAACCTATTTTGGTTTTACAAGAAATAACTGTAGGTTTTTTAGCATTTTGAACTTTTTTTAATGCTTTAAAAATTTCTTTTTCATTATGACCATTGATAGAAATATAATCCCAACCATAACCTTCAAACCTTTTTTTGAAATTGTCTGAAACCGCTAAATTAGTTGGTCCATCAATTGAAATTGAATTGTTATCAAATAACATCACTAAATTTTTAAGCTTTAAATGCCCCGCTAGACTCATTGCTTCATGGCTTATTCCTTCCATCAAACATCCGTCTCCAGCTAAAACATAAGTTTTGTGATTAATTAAATCTTTCCCTAATTTATTTTTTAAAACCTCTTCAGCAATAGCAAAACCAACTGCATTAGATATACCTTGACCAAGAGGACCTGTTGTTGTTTCAATACCTGTTTTTTGGTGAAATTCAGGATGTCCAGCACAAATAGAATTAAGCTGTCTAAATTTCTTGATGTTATGAATTGAAATACTTTTATATCCCGTTAGGTACAGCAGAGAGTATAAAAGCATAGAACCATGACCAGCGGATAAAACAAATCTATCTCTATTTATCCAATCTGGATTTTTTGGATTAAATCTCAAAAAATTTTTGAAAAGTACTGTTGCTACATCTGCCATACCCATAGGCATTCCTGGGTGACCTGAATTTGCCTTTTGAACAGCATCAATTGATAAAAATCTGATGCAATTAGCTAAATCATTGTGTAGTTTGCTCAAAATTATCCTGACTAGACTAAGAAGAATCTATTTAATAATATAAACATATATATATGAATTCTATAAACGAAAAAGAAAAAAAATTAAATATTGCATTAGAAGAATTAAAAAATTTGGATTTATCAAATCCTGAATTACAAAAAAATATAGAAAATTTAAGCACAAAACAAAATCAATTAGAAATTGAAAAAACACAGATTGAAGAAAAATATAAAATGTTGCTTGAGGAACATGAAAATCTTACAAAAAAACTTGAGGATTTACAAAATAAAGAAAAACTAGAGGAAAGAAAGCAAATTGAATTTTCCGAAAAAATTGATGAACTTAATCAAGAAACTGACACTTTATTGGATGAGATAGATAAATGGCAAATGTGAGTATAAAATTTAATAATAAAGAGTTTTTACTCGCTTGCGAAGATGGACAAGAAGAGCATTTAGAAGAGTTATTAATTCAGATTAATAAAAAGTTTAATAGTATAAAAAATGATTTAGGAAATCTAGGTGAAAATAAACTTTTATTAATTACAGCTGTAAAAATTATGGATGAGTATTATGAAACCAAAAAGAAAGTAGATCAAAAAAAAGATGAATTGAATGATTTATCAAATAAATTCAAAGAACTAAAATCTTTGATTTATGATTATAGAGATAATAAAGAATCAGAAATTGAGAAATTAAAATTAGATCATGAAAATTTTAAAAAGGAAATTGATGCCAATCAAAAAAAATATGAAAATTTAATTGATGAGGCAGCTGATCAAATATCAAATTTTGTTAAAAAAGCAAAATTAGAAAATATATTAAAATAGATCTGTGAATAAATCTAATCTAAGAAGTAAAATTTTAAAACTTAGAAAAAAAAATTCATATAAAAAACTTAAATTATATCCTGATAGAATATTTCGATTTTTAAAAAAAAATAAAATTAATTTCAAAAATGTAGGAGGGTATTATCCGTGCAATCATGAGATAGATGACTTGGATATACTAAATTTTTTAAGAAACAAAAGAGCAAATATTTCCCTACCAATAATAAGAAAAAATAACCAAATGGATTTTTTTGAATGGACAAATAAAGATCCTTTAAAAATTAATAAGTATGGAATTGCTGAGCCTATTTCAGCAAAGAAAATTTATCCAGATATAATTTTTGTTCCTTTAGTAGCCTATGATGATGATTTAAATAGATTAGGTTATGGTGGAGGATTTTATGATCGTTATTTGAAAAAAATAGCGAAAATCAAAAAAATTTTAAAAATTGGACTAGGATTTTCATATCAAGAATTAAAAAAAATACCTATCAATAAGCATGATAAAAAGCTTGATTTAATAATAACTGAGAAAAAAATTATACAATGAGAATTTTATTTTTAGGTGATGTTGTCGGAATTTCTGGATGTTCTAAATTAAAAAGTAATTTATTTGATGAAATTTATAGAAAAAAAATTGATTTTGTAATTGTTAATGCTGAAAATGCAGCAGCACAAGGAGTAGGATTAACTAAAGAAATATGTAAGGATTTTTTTAATTGCGGTGTAGATGTTATTACAACTGGCAATCATGTTTGGGATCAAAAAGAAATAATGGAGTTTATTGATAAAGAAGAAAGATTACTTAGACCTAAAAATTTATTTGAACCTGCTCCAGGAAAAGGTTTCGAAATTTATAATACTAAGAATGATATTAAAATTGGAGTTCTTAATTTGATGGGCAATGTTTTTATGAAAAAGTGTGAAGATGTTTTTGAAGTATCTCAAAAATTTTTAAAAGATAATGAACTTAAAAAAGATTTTGATTTACTTGTAGTTGATTTCCATGGTGAAATTACTAGTGAAAAAAATGCTATAGGGCATTTATTTGATGGAAAGGCTACACTTGTTGTTGGAACGCATACTCACATACCTACAAGTGATGCTAGAATACTAAAAAATGGTACTGGGTATCAAACTGATGCAGGTATGTGTGGAGATTATGACTCAGTGATTGGAATGAACAAAGAAAATTCTTTAAATAGATTTTTAAAAAACAACTCAGTGAAACATTTTCCTGCCAACGGAGAGGCTACTTTATGTGGTGTTATAGTAGATTGTGATATAATAACAGGATTAGCAACAAACATCAAAAGTTATGTTTATGGAGATCAACTAAAAAATATGTAAATATCATGGCAGGTCATTCACACTGGGCAGGAATAAAACATAAAAAAGGTAAAGCCGATAAGCAAAGATCAAAGATATTTTCAAAATTATCTAAAGAAATTACTGTAGCGGCAAAACTTGGTGATAAAGATCCAGCAATGAATCCAAGACTAAGATCTGCAGTACAGGCAGCTCGATCTGCAAATATGCCCAAAGACAACATCGAAAGAGCAATTGACAAATCTTCTGCATCCACAGGAGCTAATTTTGAAAATTTAAGATATGAAGGATTTGGACCAGAAAAGATTGCTGTTATTGTTGAAACTTTAACAGATAATAAAAACAGGACAGCATCAAATATTAGAACTATTTTTCAAAAAAATGGCGGAAGTTTGGGAACCCAAGGATCTGCTTCTCATAACTTTCAACAATTAGGTATAATCAAAATTGATAAAAAAGAGATATCTGATGAAAAAATTATAGATTTAGCTATAGAGTCCGGAGCGGATGAATGCTTGTCTCATTATGATTACCATGAAGTTCAGTGTCAAATGAGCGATATATATAATGTAAAAAAAAATTTAGAGAAAATTATTGTAAATTTTATTTCTACAGAAATTGAATGGGTTCCATTAAATAGTATTGATGTAAATAATGATAACAAAGATAGTGTAGTAGATTTTTTAGAAACTCTTGAGGAAGACGAAGATGTGCAAAATGTTTATTCAAACGTTAATTTAGGTAGTATTTGATGTTGATTATTGGAATTGATCCTGGAATCTCAGGATCAATATGTTTTTTTGAGGATGGTATTATAAAAGATGTAGTTGAAATGCCTACTATGACAGAAGGTAAGAAGAATAAGAAACAAGTAAATGGTCCTCAGATATATAATGAAATAAGTGAAAGAATAAAAAAAATAGACAAAAAAAATATAAAGGTTGTAATTGAACAAGTTTCTGCAATGCCAGGTCAAGGTGTGACTAGTATGTTTAATTTTGGCCAATCCTTCGGTATTTTAAAAGGGATATGCAGCGCGATGCGTTTACCTATTTATTATGTAAGGCCTACTAAGTGGAAAAAATATTTCAATCTAATTAATTCAGAAAAAGATGCTAGCAGAACTAGAGCTATTGAGATTTTTCCATATTTTTCAGCACAATTGTCTAGAAAGAAGGACAATAATAAAGCAGATGCTATTTTAATAGCTAGTTTTTTCTTTGAAACTTATCAAAAAGAAGAATGATGAATTTAAAACACTAGACAAAATCATGACACATTTACGTGTGAAGAGTAATCATGGAAGCAGATATAGCAGCAAAAGCAATTGAATTAGGCACAAATACCGATTTTTCGCTATTCAGTTTATTTTTTAGAGCAGACATAATTGTAAAGTCTGTAATGATAATATTAATACTATGCTCAGTGTATTCTTGGGCTGTAATTATTGATAAATATCGACTTTTTAAAAAAATTACTAAATCATCTGAAGATTTTGAGGAAAAATTTTGGAACTCCAAATCTGCAGAAACTTTTTACAATAGTTTACCAAATAAACTTGAAGACCCAATGTCACTAGTATTCCAAGATGCAATGGAGGGGTTACTAAAAAAAAAATCAAGAACTAATATTAGTGAAAGAATGAGTGCATCTCTTGAGTCAGGAATTGAAAAACAAATGACAAAAATTGAAAAAGGTTTCACTTTTTTGGCAACAGTAGGTTCTACTGCTCCTTTTATAGGTTTGTTCGGAACTGTTTGGGGAATTATGAACTCATTTCAATCAATAGCAATTTCAAGAAATACAAGTCTTGCTATCGTTGCACCAGGAATAGCGGAGGCTTTATTCGCAACAGCTTTAGGTCTATTAGCTGCGATACCAGCTGTAGTTGCTTATAATAAATTTAATAATGACGCTAAAAAATATTATGAGAAATTAGACAATTTTTCAAAAAGATTTTTAACAATCATTTAAATGGCATTTAAATTTCATCGCTCCTCAAAAGAACCAATGAGTGAAATTAATGTGACACCTTTTGTAGATGTGATGTTAGTATTGTTAATTATTTTTATGGTAACAGCTCCACTATTAACAGTTGGTGTACAAGTTGATTTGCCAGAGAGTTCAGCAGACTCCCTTCCAGAGGAAAATGAGCCTTTAACATTATCAATTAATTCAAAAGGTGAAATTTTTATACAGGAAGCAAAGGTAGAATACGATAATATTATTGCTAAAGTTTTGGCAGTTTCAAAAAATAGAACTGATACCAGAATATATGTAAGGGGTGATAAAACAATCAATTATGGAAGAGTTTTAGAAATAATGGGATTATTATCAGGATCTGGTTTCACTAAAGTAGCACTCATTTCAGAACCATATAAACAAAGGTAATAGTAGTGAATAGAAGTATAATCATTTCTTCTGTTTTACATACTTTATTAATTTTTATTACAGCTATGAGCTTACCCTTTTTGGCCAAGAAACCTCTAGATATACCTCCAATTGTATCTGTAGAGTTAATTCAAATAGCAGAGAAGACAAACGTTCCTTTTGCACCAAAAGCAAAAAAAATTATTGAAAAAGTAAAAGAGAAAGAAAAAAAACTTGTCTCAGAACAAGCACCACCAAAGAAAGTAGAAAAGACAAAAACCAAAACAGTTTTATCCCCTGATCAAAATAATAAAAAAATTGAAAATCAAACTCCTGAAGCTATACCTCTTCCTGAAAAAACAGTGAAAAAAGTTGAGACAAAAGAAGAAAAAAAGCAAAATCCTGAAAAGCTAGACAATGAAGTAAAACAAGTGTCAGAATTTGAAAAAAAAGATTTATTCGATCCAAATAATATTGCTGCATTAATTGATAAGTCAAAAGAAGAAAGTGCAGAGATATTAAAAACAACTAATGATATAACACAAGATCAAGTCAGAAATGCTGAAAATGCTGGTCTTACATTAAGTGAGGAAGATGCTTTAAAAGCACAGATTTTTGGATGCTGGAGTATTCCACTTGGTTTGCCTTACAATAAAAATTTATTAGTGAGAATAAAATTGATTTTAAAACCTGACGGCACTGTCTCTAAAACTGAAATTTTAGACCATGCTAGGATGAATAAGCCTGGGCAGGGTTTTTATAAGGTATTAGCTGAAAGTGCTCTTCGAGCAGTTAAATTATGTCAACCATTAAGAGTACCTAGTACAGGTTATGAAAGATGGAAAGAATTACAATTAAATTTTGATGCAAGAGAGATGTTAGAAGGTTAATATATAATTATGTTTAGAAAAATTTTTATTTTATTTGCTATTCTAATTCCTTTTAAAGCTTATTCTCTAATTGAAGTAGATATAACAAGAGGAAATTTAAATCCTCTTCCATTAGCAGTTTCACCATTATCAATTGATGAAACTTCAAGAAAAAATTTTGAAAAGATTCTTAAGAAAGAAAATATTGGATCTGATATTTCCAATATTGTTGAAAATAATTTAAGGACCTCAGGTCTATTTAATCCGCTTGATAAAAAAGCTTTTCTTCAAGCTCCTGATATTGCAAATTTGAAACCAAGATTTGAAGATTGGAATTTGATAAAAGCTCAAGCACTTATCACTGGTAAAGTAAGTTATATTGATGAAAAGTTAAGAGTAGAGTTTAGATTGTGGGATGTTTTGGCAGCTAGAGAAATGATGGCTTTAGCATTCACTACTGTTCCGACTAATTGGAGAAGAGTAGGTCATATTATTTCAGACAAAGTCTACCAAAGATTGACAGGAGAAAAAGGATATTTTGACACAAGAATAATATATGTTTCTGAAGAGGGTCCAAAAGTACAGAGAGTAAAAAAATTAGCAATTATGGATCAAGATGGTTCTAATAATAAATTTTTAACTTTAGGAAATGAGTTGGTTTTAACACCAAGGTTTAATCCAACAAGTCAAATGGTAACATATCTTTCATATTTTAAAAATATGCCAAGAGTCTATCTCTTAGATATTGAAACTGGTACACAAGAAGTAGTTGGAGACTTTCCAGGTATGACTTTTGCACCAAGATTTTCACCAGATGGTAAAAAAATTATAATGAGTTTCGCTAAAGATGGGAAATCGGATATTTATACTATGGACCTAGAAAATAGAATTGTCGAAAAAATTACTAATCATCCATCGATCGATACCTCTCCATCATATTCACCAGATGGAAAGTTTATAACATTTAATTCTGATAGAAGTGGTTATCAGCAAATTTATGTTATGAAAAATGATGGGACCGATGTAAAAAGAATCTCTTTTGGAAATGGTTTATATGGAACTCCAGTTTGGTCACCACGTGGAGATCTAATTGCATTTACTAAATTGCATAAAGGTAAATTTTATATTGGGGTAATGAGAACTGACGGCACTGGAGAAAGATTGTTAACAGAAAATTATTATCAAGAAGCCCCATCATGGTCACCAAATGGAAGAGTATTAATTTTTTATAGAGAAACAAAAACTAACGCAAAAGGTGAAGGTTTTTCAGCAAAATTATGGTCTATTGATTTGACAGGTTATAATGAGCGTCAAATAAAGACACCAACAGATGCTTCTGACCCATCATGGTCATCATTATTGAGTAATTAATAGATTAATTTTTCTAAATTTCTTGATTTTTAGACTTGAAACCTCTATTTACTTGTGAAAAAGTTAGACAATTGAAATTAGCAGCAAGGAGCAATTTAATGAGATTAAGCAAAATTTTAAAAAACACACTTTTAGTATTAACAGCTTGCCTAGTGCTAACTGCTTGTGCAACTAAAAAAGAAGTGGCAACAGATATTCAAGGTCAGATGCAAGGTGATGTTTACACAGGTACAGATACAGTTAAATATTTAGCTGATGGTGTTCCGGATAGAGTATTCTTTGCAACAAATGAATCTATTCTAACAACTGCATCTAGAGAAACTTTAAGAGCTCAAGCAGCTTGGTTAAGAAAAAATCCAAGTATAAATGTAGTCCTTGAAGGACACGCTGATGAAAGAGGAACTAGAGAATATAACTTAGCTCTTGGTGAAAGAAGAGCAAATGCAGCTAAAGATTATTTGATGACATATGGAATATCATCTGACAGAATTACTGTTTTAAGTTATGGTAAGGAGAGACCAGTAGATTCTGGTTCAAATCCTTTAGCTTGGTCAAAAAACAGAAGATCAGTAACTGTTAAAGCAAATTAATTATTAAAAATTTAAGACCCTAAAACTAAGTAATATTTTAGGGTCTTTTTTTTGCCATTTTATAATCATAAATCTAATATCAATGAAATTGGTATTTAAATTATTAACTTTTAAGTTTTTAATATTATTTAATTTAGTTTTTATTAACTTTTCTTTAGCAGATAATCATAATATTGGTGAGATTTTAGAGACCATTAAGAATGATATTAAAACTTTAGAGAGAGCAGTTTATTCTGGATCTATAGAAACTCAAACAACAAATAATAATCAAAATAGTTTAGATTTAGACCAGACTTCTGAGGATGTGCTTACTAGACATTTATTAAAATTGTCTGAGATTGAAGATCAATTTAGAGAACTTACAAATAAATTTGAAGAGATTAATTTTAAATTAGATAAACTATCTAATCGTGTATCTAAAATTCAAGCAGACAACCAAATTAGGTTTCAAGATATTGAAAGCAATATTGTCTCAGGAAATATTTCAAATTCAGAAAATCAGTTGAGCTTAAAACCAAAGACAGATGAAAAAAATATTCTTCCTGGAAGTTCACAGCCACAAGATTTAGGAACAATTTCATATAAAGATACTGAAACAACAGATACATCACAACAAATTCAATCTGTAGAAACTACAGCATCTATTGTTACAGAAACATTTCAAACAGAAGAAAAATTACTTCCTCAAGATTTAACTCCAAAAGAGCAATATGAGTTTGCTACAAGTTTTTTAAAAGTAGGAGATTATAGTACTGCTGAAAGAGCTTTTAGAGAATTTGTAAAAACTAATCCTGATCATGATTTAGCAGGTAGTGCACAGTATTGGTATGCAGAAACATTTAGAATAAGACAACTTTATACCGATGCAGCTTCTGCATATTTAGAAGGTTACCAAAAATATCCAAATGGAAAAAAAGCCCCTATTAACTTATTAAAACTTGGAGTATCTATGGTGCAGATTGGTGAAAAAGATCAAGGATGTAAAATGATTAATGGTGTAGAATTACAATATCCAGATGCAAATCAGTCTGTTTTACAAAAAGCAAAATATGAGTCCAAAAAATTTGAATGTACCAAACAAGACTCATAAGTTTTTAATAAATAAACTAAAAGATAAGAAAACTTTTCAAATTTATAAAGATTTTGAAAAAAATCTTCAAACAAATGATGACTTTATTGTAGCTGTATCTGGTGGGCCAGATAGCCTAGCTTTATCTTTTTTATCAAAACTTTATGCAATTAAAAACTCTGTTAAAGTTAAATATTTTATTGTTGATCATAAATTAAGAAAAAATTCTACAAAAGAAGCTAAATATGTAAAAAGATTAACAAAAAAAATAGATATAAATTTAAGTATTTTGACTTGGACTGGCAAAAAGCCGAAAACCAACATTCAGTCAATAGCTAGAGAAAAGAGATATAATCTTTTAATTAATCAAGCAAAAAAATTGAAAATAAGAAATATTTTATTAGGTCATCAGATAGATGATTTATACGAAAATTTTTTTATAAGAATTTTGAGAGGTAGTGGTTTAAATGGTATGGTATCTTTTGATAAAACATCCAAAGAACAAAATATTAATTTAATTAGACCTTTATTAAATTTTTCTAAGAAAGATTTAGAAAATATTACAAAAAAAGTCTTTTCTACATACATCAAGGATCCTTCTAATGTGTCAGATAAATTTAAAAGAGTAAAAATTAGAAAATTTATAAAAAATTTACAGTCAGAAGGTCTAGATTTAAAAAAATTTAATTTAACTATTAAAAATTTAAAATTTGCGAATGACTCAATCAAAACTTTTGTAAAAATTAACTTAGATGAGAATTCTATTATTGATCACAAAAATAAATCGATTTTGTTAAGTAAAAATTTTTTTAACCAACCACAGGAAATAGTTTTTAGGTCATTTACTGAAGTAATAAAAATGGTAGGAAAAAAATATTATCCAGTTCGAGGAAAGAAATTAGATAAAATTATTAATAAGGTTAAAAATGATAATATATTAAAAACTACACTAGGAAATTGTATAATTAGAAAAGTAAATAAAACCATAATAGTGACAAAAGAGCACTAAAGCTCATGAAATCCCTCATATTTTGCCACTTGTTAATTTAATAATAATTCTTATTTTAATAGTATGAATTTTAAAAATCTAGCAATGTGGGGTATCATAGTTTTTTTAACTATTGGTCTTTATAATATGTTTAAAAACCCTCAGCCTAATATGAGGGGAGGAGATCAGGTTATATTCTCAGAGTTTTTGACAGCTGTAGATGATGGAGAAGTCTTAAAAGTTGAAATCCAAGGAAACAATATTAAAGGTGTTTATTCAAATGGCAATTCCTTTTCAACTTATGCTCCGAACGATCCAAATTTAATTGAAAAATTATCTGATAAAGGAGTGAGTATATCAGCTGCACCTTTAGAAGAAAAAATGCCATCATTATTTGGAGTACTTCTTTCATGGTTTCCAATGTTATTACTTATTGCTGTTTGGATATTTTTTATGAGACAAATGCAAGGCGGTAAAGGTGGTGCTATGGGTTTTGGGAAATCCAAGGCAAAAATGATGAATGAGCTTAAAGGAAAGGTTACGTTTAATGATGTAGCTGGAGTAGAAGAAGCAAAAGAAGAAGTTGAAGAGATAGTAGAATTTTTAAAAGATCCAAAAAAATTTAGTAGATTAGGTGGAAAAATTCCAAGAGGAGCTCTACTGGTTGGACCTCCAGGTACAGGAAAAACTTTATTAGCCAGAGCAATTGCCGGTGAAGCAGGAGTTCCATTCTTTACAATATCAGGTTCAGACTTTGTCGAAATGTTTGTTGGGGTTGGAGCTTCTAGAGTAAGGGACATGTTTGAGCAAGGTAAAAAAAATTCTCCATGTATAATTTTTATCGATGAAATTGATGCTGTAGGTAGAAGTAGAGGAGCGGGTTTAGGTGGTGGTAACGATGAAAGAGAACAAACTTTAAACCAACTATTAGTTGAAATGGATGGTTTTGATACTAATGAAGGTGTAATTATTATTGCAGCAACAAATAGGCCTGATGTTCTTGATCCAGCTTTATTAAGACCAGGTAGGTTTGATAGACAAGTTGTTGTTTCAAATCCAGATATAATTGGAAGAGAAAAAATATTAAAAGTTCACGTTAAAAAAATAAAAATGGCACCAGATGTAAATTTAAGAACTATTGCTAGAGGGACACCTGGTTTTTCTGGTGCAGACCTCGCAAACCTTGTTAATGAAGCAGCTTTACTAGCAGCTAGAAAAAACAAAAGAATTGTTACTTTACTAGAGTTTGAGGAAGCTAAAGATAAAGTTATGATGGGTGCAGAAAGACGCTCAATGGTTATGACAGAGGAAGAAAAAAAATTGACAGCATATCACGAAGGTGGACATGCTTTAGTATCGTTTAATATGCCAAGCTATGATCCAATTCATAAAGCTACAATTATACCGAGAGGAAGAGCTTTAGGAATGGTTATGAATTTGCCAGAAAGAGACAAGCATGGTTATTCAATTAAATATCTCAAGGCTAGACTAGCTGTATGTTTTGGTGGAAGGGTAGCAGAAGAAATAATTTTTGGAAAAGACAATATATCAACTGGGGCAGGTGGTGGTAGTGGATCTGATATTAATCAGGCTACTCAATTAGCAAGAGCAATGGTAACCAAATACGGAATGAGCGAGGAAATGGGACCTGTAGAATATGGAGAAAATCAAGAAGAGGTATTCTTAGGAAGATCTGTTACTCAAACACAATCTGTCTCTGAGGAAGTTGCTAAAAAAATTGATAAAGAAATAAGAAAGCTAGTAGACGAAGGTTACAATCAAGCCAGGAAGATTTTAACTGATAAAATTGATGATTTACACAAGATAGCAAAGGCTCTTATAACTTATGAAACTTTAACAGGTGAAGAAATCGAGAATATAATTAATAAAAATTTATATCCTAAAGATCAGTCAGAAGAGAACAAAGAAACAACAG
>CACJRK010000019.1 GCA_902595795.1 uncultured Pelagibacteraceae bacterium | reverse complement strand
TATCACCGAAAAAATGGAACAAAAAAAATAAAAATCTATATAGAGGATATTTTCCTAATGATGTAAATGGAAAAGAAGGTTTAGATATAGGTGATTTAAAGGTAACTAAGAAATATTCCTCAAATCTAAACAATCAATACATAGAGTATCTTAATCTAGGGGAATGTTTAAACAAAAGGTCAATAAGCATTTTAAATAAATATTTTGATAACATTTATAGATTGAGTGAGACATTGTTTAAAAGTGTAATAAAACTTAATAAAAAAAATCCTGATATTTCTGGTAAAGCTTTTTCAAGATTAAAAACATTAAGCACATTAAGATTTAATTATTACCCTAACCAAACAAAACCAGTGGAAATATCAAAGCAAGATGGGGTTGCTCTTGGATGTGAGACACATGTTGATAGTGGAATATTTACAGTTCTCTATCAAGATACAAAAGGTGGATTACAGGTACAAAATAGAAAAAACAAAAAATGGTACGATGTACCATTTAACAAAAACGCTTTAGTAGTAAATACAGGTAGAGCTCTAGAATATTTAAGCAAAGGTAAATTTAAAGCAACAAATCACAGAGTTTTGTGGAATAAAAGTAAGAGACTGTCTGTTCCTTTTTTCTTTGAGCCCTCTTATGACTTTAAGATGAACCAATCCTTTTTATCTAAAGATAAATACAAAAATAATGGTGAAATATATGAGAAATTTCTCAACAAATCCTTGAAAAAATTTATTGAATATCAGCGTTAGTAATAATAATGTTTAAATATAAAGCGATACATAACTCGTCGATAAATTCATAGATTTACGAAAGTGGGATCGGTCGTCTTTAAATTAACTTTTAAAGGAGGCTTTATGAAATTTGGTTATTTTTGTAATACCACAAACTGGACACACAAACCTTACCATCAGTTGTTAGATGAAACTAAAGAAATCACAGAATACTGTGATCAAAATAAATGGAATTCAATTTGGTTTACAGAGCATCACTTTAATCATGAGGGAATGGAATCTTGTACTAATCCATTGATGATGGGTGCAGATGCAGCTGCTAGAACGAAAAATATTAGAATTGGTCAGGCTGCAAACGTTATTACTTTCCATAATCCAATAAGATTAGCAGAAGATATTGCAACATTAGACCAACTTTCAAAAGGAAGAGTTGAGGTAGGTGTGGCAAGAGGAATTTATGGAAGAGAAGCAATAAATTTAAACAAAGAGGCTGATTTAAAAGATCAGGCTAAAAATTTCAGATTATTTGCTGAAACGTTAGAAGTATTAAAGAAAGCATGGAGTGAAAAATTTTTCAGTCACCAAGGGGAATTTTATACTTATCCATCTCCAAATTATGTCTGGCAGCATGATATGAGTCCTCCTAGTGAAGAATTTATGAATATGGAAGACAGTACTATGAAAAAAATTAGTGTTGTTCCACAGCCATATCAACAGCCACATCCTCCAATTCATCAAGTAGTTGATGGAATTAGATCAATAGAGTGGGCTGCTGAAAATAACATCAATGTTATTATGTGGATACCAACTGTAAAAGCTTTGAAGCCAAAGTTTGAAGCTTATAAAAATAAAAGATCAGAGGTGACAAAGAAAAATATACCACTTGGTGAAGGTGTTTCGCTTGTAAGAGATATGTTTGTTGCAGATACGATGGAAGAAGCAAAAGAGAAGGCTGGTGAACATATGGTTAATTATATGAGATGGGTTTGTCATTGGAGAGGATTAGGCAATCATATGGATCCAGGCGAAGAATTACCAGAGACAAAAGGTAAATTAGATTTATTAAATTATGAATTTTTACATAAAAGAAACATGTTATTTGGCACTCCAGAATATGTGATTGATAAAATTCATGAATTAAAATCTGAACTCAATTTACAAAATTTACAAGTTTGGTCTAATTTTCCAGGTGTGAAGCATAAAGATTGTATGAAAAGTATAAAACTTTTCACCGAGAAAGTTATGCCTCACTTCCAAGATGATTTTGATACTGAAGTAAAAAAAGTTTCGTGAAAAAAAAACGAAAAAGAATTAGCGGCGGACAAGCTGCTGTTCAATCATTAAAAAAAGAGAGAATAAAACATGTTTTTGGACTTATTGGTTCAGCAACAATGGAAATGTTTGATGCTCTTTATCATGAAAAAAGTATAAAATTTATTGGAGTCAGAGATGAAAGAACTGGCACACATATGGCTGATGGTTATGCAAGAGCCTCTAACAAACCTGGAGTAATTATTGCAGGCCAAAACGGACCTGGTGCTACTAATTTGGTTACAGGCGTTGCTCAAGCAAAAGCAGCCTTTTCACCAGTTGTTGCAATTGCAGGTTCCTATTCAACTAAAGACAAAATGGAAGATGCATTCCAAGGTTTAGATCAACAGTCTTTGTTTTCACCTATTACAAAAAAAACTTGGACTATAAAAAATTCAAAAATAATTCCAAAAATTATGAGTGATGCTTTTAACTTGGCAATGAAACCTAGAAAAGGACCTGTATGTGTAAATTTACCAAGAAATATATTAGCAGCTACAAACAATTATAATATCAATATTAAAAAACCATCATTCACAAATGAGTGCAAAAAAAAAGGAAATAAGGAAAATATCAAAAATGCTGCAAAATTAATCGGATCTTCAAAATGTTCAGTAATTATTGTTGGTGCTGGAATAAAGTATAATTCTAAATACAAAGAGGTAATAAAATTAGCTGAGCTATGTAACTTACCTATTGTTACTGCAGCAGGTCACGGAGATGCAATTCCATTTGGTCATAAATTAAATGCGGGACAAATGGGTCCTAGAGGAAATCCTGTTGCATCAAGATTAGTTAAAAATGCAGATGTTATCTTAGCAATTGGAACACGTTTAGGATTTAATTCAACTTTTTACTCCTATGAAAATATAAATAAAGAAGCAAAAATAATTCAAATTGAACTAGAAAAAAAGATGCTTGGAAAATATTTTCCTGTAAAAGTAAAGATACACGCAGATGCTGCGACTGCAACTAAACAACTTTACGAAGAGATTAAAAAAGAGAAAATTAAATTAAATGTTAAAGATTGGACTAACTCTTATTTAAAAGAGAGAAAAGAATATTTAATAAATAGAAATAAGCAAAATTTGGGTCTAAATTTTCCCATACAGCCAAAAGGGCTATTTAAACAATTAAGAAAAGTGCTACCAAGAAACTCAGCAATTACTCTAGATGCTGGAACGTTATGTTTGCAGGCTACAGATGCTTTAGAATATTATGATCCTCCATCATTATTTACTCCATTAGATTTTGGTTTAGTTGGTTTTTCTTTTGCATGTGGTCTTGGAGTCAAGGTTGCAAAGCCTAAAAAAACAGTTGTTAGTCTTATGGGTGATGGAGGTTTTGGCATGACAATATCTGAATTAAGCACTGCTGTTGAATATGGAATTAATACAACAACTATTGTGATGAACAATCAAAGCTGGGGTGCAGAAAAAGCTTATCAAAAAGATTTTTTTGGAAAAAGATATTTAGGTGCAGATATTACCAGTCCATCCTTTGATAAGGTTGCGGAGCTTTATGGTGCAAAAGGTTTTAAAGTTAAAAAAATTTCTGAGATTAGTGAAGCTGTAAGAGCAGCAATTAAATCTAATAAACCATCTGTGATAGATGTTGATGTAGATCCAAAAGCATTATACAGTTTTAGAAGAGATAGTTTCAAACATATAATAAAAAAATGAAATTAGAATTAAGAAAATTTACAAAATTTGTAGACAAAACTTTTATTGAAGGTGGCAAAGAAGCAAAAGAACCCGTTTTAATGGTATCAGTAGCAGCAGTGTTTAAAAATCCATGGCATGGTCAGGGTTTTGTTGAAGATCTAAGACCAACTATTTTAGATCTTGCGCCAAAGTTAGGTGATTTACTTGTTCCAGAATTGATAAAAGAAATAGGATCATCTGAAAAAATATTGGCATATGGCAAGGCAGGTGTAGTTGGACTGAACGGTGAAATAGAGCATGCTTCAGCTTTTATCCATACTTTAAGATTTGGAAATAAATTTAGAGATGCAGTTGGTGGAACTTCCTATTTAAGTTTTACAAATACAAGAGGACCCGCTGGATCAAAAATTGCAATACCTATGATGCATAAAACAGATTCTGGATTGAGACCATATTACCTCACTCATGAATTTACTATTCATGATGCACCCTTCGATGATGAGGTGGTTATTGCAATTGGTGGTGCATCAAGTGGTAGAGCGCATGCAAGAACTGGTGATAGATATCAAGACATGAAAGAAATGGGAATCGAGCCAAAATAATTCTTGATGACAACAGGAACTACTGCCTCAGGAACCTATTACTTATTCAATAAAAAAGATCAAGAAGTGCCAATAGTATTTATACATGGTGTTGGTCTTACTCATGAAATTTGGCAGCCTCAGCTTGATTTTTTTAATTATCATTCAACTATTGCTTACGATATTTTAGGTCATGGAAAATCGTCATTAGAAGAAGGGAAAATAAGTTTTGATGATTTTTCTGAACAATTAATTGAGCTAATGGACCATCTTAATATTAAAAAAATTCATCTTGTAGGTTTTTCTATAGGATCTTTAATTGCAAGAAATTTTGCAATGAATTATAACGAACGTCTACTTACATTAACTCTTTTGTGTTCTATTTATAAAAGAACTGAGGAACAACAAAAAATTGTTAATCAAAGGTTTGAACAAGCTAAACAAGAATTAAAACTCTCTAAACAAGCCTTGAAAAGATGGTTTACTGATAAATATCTAGAAAATAATCCAGAAATATATAAAAAAATAAGTTCAATTTTATCTGCCAATAACATGAATAATTTTTTAAAGGTTTACGAGCTATTCGTTAATCATAAAAATGATGAAGATTTTAATAAAATTAAAGCTAGAACGCTGGTTATGACAGGTGAATACGACATTGGCTCAACAGTAAAAATGTCTCAAGAATTGAATACTTTAATCTCTAAAAGTCAATTAAAGATCATTAAAGGTGGAAAACATCTTTGTAGTATTGAGTGTGCTGATGATGTAAATTTAACAATTAAAAATTTTATTGGATGAAATGAATAAACTTAAACAATATAAAATGTTTATTAATGGTGAGTGGGTTGACTCTGAGAGCAAAAGAACATTTGAAACTCTAAATCCAGAACATAATGAGCCATGGGCAGTTGTTCCAGAAGCAAGTGCTAAAGATGTTGATAATGCAGTTAAAGCTGCTCAAAAAGCATTCGAAGGTGAATGGCCAAAGCTACTTCCTAGAGAAAGAGCTAAATATTTAAGAGCTATTGGAAATCAATTGAGAGAGAATGCAGAAATGCTAGGAGAAGTAGAAACAATTGATACTGGAAAACTCTACAGAGAAACAAAAAAGCAAGCAGTTTATATAGCAGAATACTACGACTATTATGCTGGTTTGGCAGATAAAGTTGAAGGAACAGTTTTGCCAATAGATAAACCAAATGTTCAAGCAATAACCACGAGAATACCTATAGGAGTTATAGCTGCAATTATACCTTGGAATTCACAAATGTTTTTAACTGCAACTAAAGTAGCTCCAGCACTTGCGATGGGTAATACAGTTGTAATTAAATCCTCAGAGCTTGCTCCTGCAGTTCTATTTGAATTTGCAAAATTAATTGAAAAAACTGGTATCCCTAAAGGAGTAGTGAATGTAATTACAGGATTTGGAGATCCTTGCGGTAAAAGTTTAACTACTCACAACTTAGTTGAAAAAGTTGCTTTTACTGGTGGTCCTGAAACAGCAAGACATATTATTAGAAACTCAGCAGAAAATTTATCTGAAGTAAGTTTAGAATTAGGTGGAAAAAGTCCAGTTGCAGTATTTAATGATGCAGAGCAGGAAAATGCAATAAACGGGATTACAGCTGGAATATTTGGTGCAAGTGGACAAAGTTGTATAGCAGGATCAAGACTTTATTTGCAAAAAGGAATTTACGATGAATTTTTAGATAAACTTTCAAAACGTGCATCACAAATCAAAATCGGTGCACCAATGGATCCAGATACAGAGATGGGTCCTTTAAGTAATTTTAAGCAATTAGAGGTTATAGAAAAAAATATAAAAGATACTATTGAACAAGGTGGAAAAATTAAATGTGGAGGTAAAAGACATTCTTTTTCAAACAAAGGATATTACTTTCCTCCAACAATTATAGAATGTGATAATCACAATCTACCTGTAGCAGAAAACGAGTTATTTGGACCTGTATTATCAGTAATGAAATTTGATACAGAAGAAGAAGTAATTTCAAAAATGAACGATAATCAATATGGATTATCTTCTGGTGTTTATACAAGTAATTTGTCAAGAGGTATGAGAGTCTCAAAAGCAATTAGAGCAGGAATAACTTTTGTAAATACTTATCGATTAATCTCACCATCGGCTCCTTTTGGAGGTATTAAGGATAGTGGATATGGAAAAGAAGCTGGAATTGACTCAATTAAAGACTACACAAGGGTAAAAACAACTTGGTTCTATACATCTGATGAACCTTCACTAGACCCCTTCTCAATCAGATAATCATAATCGTCAATTAACTGTCTAAAATAGGATAATTTTGTCATTGAATATTAATAATATTCATACTTAAATTGGTTTTTTATAAATTGTTAACAATATAGAGGAAGATAATGAGAAAACTATTTATTGCTGCATTTATGTTTGTTTCTATTTTTGGAACAAAAGTAATGGCAGATATTAAAATGGGGATTATTTTAGGATTTACTGGTCCTATTGAGTCTCTAACTCCTGCTATGGCTGCATCTGCAGAACTTGCTTTTAAAGAAGCTTCTGACTCAGGTTCGCTATTAGGTGGAAAAAAAATTGAAGTCATGAGAGCAGACTCAACTTGTGTTGACTCAGCAGCAGCAACAGCAGCAGCTGAAGGTTTAATATCAGGTGGTGTGGCTGCAATCATGGGAGCAGACTGTTCAGGTGTAACTGGTGCAATTGCAACAAACGTTGCTGTACCAAATGGTGTAGTTATGATTTCACCTTCTGCAACTTCTCCAGGATTAACAACTCTAGATGATAAAGGGTACTTCTTTAGAACTGCTCCATCAGATGCTAGAGGTGGTCAAATTTTAGCTGACATAACTAAAGATAGAAAAGTAAAAAGTGTTGCAATCACTTATACTAACAATGACTATGGTAAAGGTTTAGCTGATGTATATAAGGCAGCAGTTGAAGCTCATGGTATTAAAGTTACAACTGTAACTGCTCACGAAGATGGAAAAGCAGATTACTCATCTGAAGTAGCAACTCTTGCTTCTGCTGGTGGTGATGCTGTAGCTGTTATTGGTTATCTTGACCAAGGAGGAAAAGGAATCATTCAAGCTTCTTTAGACTCTGGTGCGTTTGATAAATTTGTTTTATCAGATGGTATGATCGGTCAATCTTTAGTTGATGCTTTTGGAAAAGATTTAAGTAAATCATTTGGATCAATGCCAGGTTCTACTGGCAAAGGTGCTGGTATATTTGCTGAAGTTGCAAAAGCTGGCGGTGTAGAAGCATCTGGTCCATACACAGCTGAGTCTTACGATGCAGCTGCTTTAATCGTTCTTGCAATGCAAGCAGGTAACTCTGCTGACAGAGCATCTATTGCAAAAAATGTAATGGATGTTGCTAACGCTCCTGGAAAAAAGATTTACCCAGGTGAACTTAAGAAAGGTTTAGATTTACTAGCGAAAGGTAAAAAGATAAATTACGAAGGTGCTACTGGAGTAACTTTTACTGATGTTGGTGAAGCTGAAGGTTCTTTCTTAGAGCAAGAAGTTAAAGGCGGAAAATTCAAAACTAAAAAACAAAGATAATTTTTTATCTTAATTCAAAAAACCCCAGTAATCTAATTACTGGGGTTTTTTTTTAGATCAGCTCTAATGGTAGAAAGAGCTATTATAATTAGAAAAATTAAACAAATTAAATTCATAGTTTTCCAACTAGTTAAGCTAAGAAATACTCCAGCAGACAAACTGGCTATTGCTTGTATAGAATAAACAATTAAATCATTATACCCTTGAGCTCTAAATTTTTCCTCTTCTCTGTAACACAAAACAAGTAAGCTTGTTCCTGAAATGAATAAAAAATTCCACCCTAGCCCGAGAAAAATAAGCGCAACCATATAGTTAATATAATTCTGTTCAAATAAACTGGTAATAATTGTGACTAAAAACAATAAAACACCCATATACATAATCTTGCTATGACCAAACAATTTAATTAAATTTCCAGTAACGAGCGAAGGTAAAAACATGGCTGCTATGTGAAGCTGAATAACAAAACCTGTTTTAGACAAACTTATTTTTTCCATCAAATGCATGCTTATAGGAGTGGCTGTCATTAAAAAAGTCATTACGGCATATGCGAAAGCAGATGCTACAAGCGCCTGTAAAAATCTTGGTTGCGAAATGAGTTCAAAAAAACTTCTTCCAGTTTTATATTCATTGTTTGATGGTTTTTTTGGTTCTTGATAAAAAAATAAAAATATTGTTGATAAAATAGATAAAATAGCAAGTGCAAGATAAGAACCTGCATAAATATGATCTGAAATAAATCCTTTAGAGATGTTTGCAATATTTGGACCAATAAATGCTGAACCTATTCCTGCTAACAAAATTATAGAAATTGCTTTTGGTGCATAATCTTTATCCACAACCTCAACTGCTGCAAAACGGTATTGATGACTGAAAGCTATTCCTCCACCAATTAAAAAGCATCCTAAATTATATAAGAGAAAGCTTTCTATTATTATAGAGTATGCGGTTAAAAGAGATGCAAAGCATGTTCCGATTGATGCATAGATAAATCCTAATTTTCTTCCAATTATACTCATTAGTTTTGCAGCAAAAAAGGCGAATAACGCTATTCCAACAACCGACAATGCCATTGGAAGAGTTGCTAAAGATTTTATTGGACTATATTTCGAACCAATTATACCACTTAAAAAAACTGTAACGGGAGCAGCTGTAAAAGCAAAAATCTGGCTTAATATAAGTAACAAGAGATTTTTATTCATTAAAAGAATAAATACTTGTCAGCCATATACAAAGCCCAAGCAGCAGCAGCACCTAATATAATATATTTCATTTCGTTTACTTTATTTCTATTTTTTCAGGAAGTATACCTTTAGGTCGATACCTCATTATGAATAATAATCCTAATCCCATCATTAAAAATCTGAAATAAGGAACGCTTTCTATTAAGTGAGCTTTAAGTGCATTTGTTTCAGGAATTCCAGCGGTGAAAAAGTTTATTAAGAATAACGATATTGGTGCAGCTTCAATCCATAAAAACCAAACAACAAATCCTCCTAAAATTGCTCCAAAATTATTTCCACTTCCTCCAACAATTACCATCACCCAAATTAAAAATGTATATCTCATAGGTCTATAACTTCCCGGTGTAAATAAACCATCTTGTGTAACCAACATTGCACCTGCAATTCCAACAATTGCTGAGCCTAAAATAAAAATGAGTAAATGTTGTTTAACAACATTTTTACCCATTGCATTTGCAGCTTCCTCATTATCTCTAATTGCCCTCATCATTCTTCCCCATGGAGAATAAAGTGCTTTTTGAGTTAAAATTAAAAGAATAATTACTACAACTAAGAATAATCCAGAGTAGCATAATTTTACAAATACTGATGATCCTTCGATCACAAGTTGATTTAAAGCAGCTTGTCTATCAGCTAAATTCTCAATTACACTTAATTTTCCTGCATTAAAATTTTCAACTAATTTAATAAACCAATCAGTAGTTTGCAGATCAACTTCATAAGGTGCAGGTCTTTTTAATCCAATAACATTTTTAACTCCTCTTGTGAGCCAATCTTCGTGTTTAATAATCGCAATAACAATTTCGGAAATAAGAAGAGTAGCAATAGCTAAATAATCTGCTCTAAGACCAAGTGCAACTTTTCCAACTATAAATGCTAAACCCCCTGCAAAAAGAGCTCCAACTATCCAAGAAAATATAATTGGTAATCCAAATCCTCCTAAGAAACCAGTTTTAGCAGGATCAACTGCTTCAATAGCTTCTACGCCTGGCTCTGCAGAAAATCTAATAAGTAAAATACCTGAAATTATTATTGCAGCTATGCTGTATGTTCTGATTTTTGATTTTTCAAATCTTTTTAAAATAAACCTTATAACTAATACCATTACTACTATGAGCCATAAGGCCATTAAAATATCAAAACCTCCTGCCCTCCAGGCTTCTTGAACAGGATCAACAGATATCAATACCGCAGCTAAACCACCTAAAGCTGTATAACCCATAATTCCAAAATTAATTAAACCAGCATATCCCCATTGAATATTTGCGCCCATTGTCATGACCGCAGAAATTAAACAAAGATTAAATATTGATAACGCTATATTCCAAGACTGAAATATCCCGACCATTAGAATAAGCACCATCATGATGCTGTAAGCTGCAATTACATTTAAATTTTTTCTCACAATACTTTCCCCTTAAATATTCCTGACGGCCGATATATTAAAACTATTACAAGTATGGAGAATGATACAGCAAATTTATAATCTGTAGACAGAAGTTGAACTAAACTATCTGGCTCCATACTTTCTGGCAAAACATACATAAAAAATTTTTTATACGCATAAGTCAGCAATATTTCAGAAAAAGCAATTACATATCCACCTAAAAAAGCTCCAAACGGATTTCCAATTCCTCCAACTATTGCAGCAGCGAAAATAGGAAGCATATTATTAAAGTAGGTAAATGGTTTAAAACTTTTATCTAAACCATATAAAGCACCACCTATTGTAGCTAAAATTCCAGCAATAACCCAAGTAACTAAAACTATTTTTTTTGGATCAATACCTGATAACAAAGCAAGATCCTCATTATCAGAATAAGCTTTCATGCTTTTGCCAGTTTTTGTTTTGTTTAAAAACCAAAATAATAAAGATACCAAAACTATTGTAACAAATATTGTTAAAACCTGAGTTGATTTTAGTGCAAGACCCTCGTTTAATCCTGTCATCTCCTTAAACTCACGAGCTTTAATAATGAATTTTTCACCATCAAAAAATCTTCTGTCACTAGGTCCGATTATGATTCTTACCACGGCTTGTGTTACAAACATTACTCCAATACTTACCATTGCAAACTGTACTGGGGGACTTTTTTGGTTTCTATAGTATTTGAAAACGAACTTATCAATTAAAAGCATATAAAGAATCATGAAAATAATTCCAAATGGAATAGCTAATAAAGCTGTAGGCAAAACACCTAGAGAGACGCCTAAAGATTGAAAGTACCATGTAAACAAGATTGTCATCATGGTCCCAAAAGACATCATGTCGCCAGTTGCAAAGTTTGCAAATCGTAAAATTCCATAGATTAGTGTTACAAATATTGCACCTAGTGCTAACTGAGAACCATAAGTTAATGCGGGAATAAAAATATAATTTAATAAAAGAATTATCGCATTTACAAAATCCATATTAACCTCCCAAAAAAGAGCTTCTTACTCTTGGATCGTCTAATAATTCTTTTCCTGTTCCTGAATAACGATTTTCTCCAGTAACTAACACATAACCTCTATCAGAAATACTTAAGGCTTGTTTTGCATTTTGCTCTACCATTAAGATAGCAACATTTGTTCTTTTAACTTTAACAATATGATCAAATAATTCATCCATAACGATTGGCGATACCCCTGCTGTTGGCTCGTCTAACATTAAAACAGTGGGTTTAATCATTAAAGCTCGACCTAGAGCTACTTGTTGTCTTTGACCTCCAGAAAGTTCACCAACCAACTGATTTCTTTTCTCTCTTAAAATTGGAAATAATTCATAAATTTCTTCAATTATATTTTTGATTTCATTCTCAACAAGAAATGCACCCATTTCTAAATTTTCTTCAACAGTCATCCCTGCAAAAACATTTTTAGTCTGTGGCACAAAAGAAATACCTTGCTTAACTCGATCTTGAGGAGATAATTTTGAAATATCATTACCGTCAATCTTTACTGATCCAGATTTTAAATTGAGCAAGCCCAACATTGCTTTCATAGCAGTTGATTTACCAGCTCCATTAGGACCTAAAATAGAAACTATTTCACCCTTATTTACATTCACTGAACACGAACTAATAATGTCAGGACCATTTCCATAACCACCTGTCATTTCTATTCCTTCAAAATATGCCATTAATTTGTATCCTTTAATTTTGATCCTCTGCCAAGATAGCTTTCGATAACTTTCTCATCTTTTTTTGCTTCCTCAACACTTCCCTCAAATAAAACTGATCCTTCGGCCATTACAATCACTGGATCACACAATCTTCCAATAAAATCCATATCATGTTCAATCATACAAAAAGTATAACCTTTTTCTTTATTTAACTTTTCTATCGCAGTTCCAAGATCTTTTAACAAAGTTCTGTTAACTCCAGCCCCTACTTCATCTAATAGTACTAATTTTGCATCAACCATCATGGTTCTTCCAAGTTCTAATAATTTTTTTTGTCCACCTGAAAGATTTCCAGCAAGCTCGTTAGATAGATGTCCTAGATTTAAAAACTCAACAACTTCTTTTGCTTTTTCTTTAACGACAGCTTCTTCTTGTGCAACTAAACCTGGTTTAAATAATGCAGTCATTATTTTTTCACCAGATTGATTTCCAGGAACCATCATTAAATTTTCTAAAACAGATAAATTTGAAAACTCGTGTGCAATTTGAAATGTTCTTAACAACCCTTTAGAAAATAACTCATATGATGGAACATCTGTAATATTTTCATCATCAAACACAACATTACCACCAGAGGATTTTAAGTTTCCAGCAATTAAATTAAATAAAGTTGTTTTACCAGATCCATTTGGTCCAATAATACCAGTGATTGTTCCTCTTTTAACTTTTATTGAACAATCCGAAACTGCAGCTAATCCACCAAAATATTTGCTTAAATTATTAATCTCTAAAATATTCTCAGACATTTAATTTATTTGTTTAGTCTTCTGTGAATGCTATTTAAAGTTTTTTCAAGAGATTTATAAAATCCAGCCTTAGTTAATTCTTTTACACCTTGCTCATTCAATCCTTTTGGTGTTTGAGATTCTTTAACTAAATTTTTTAAATTTTCTTTTGAATTTACTACTGCATCTTCAGATAAAGCTAAAAATAAAGAAGTAATATATTTTTGAGCATTGTTTCTTTTTACTCCTCTTTTTACCAACCAATCCGTCATCATTCTCAACATCTCATAAAAAGGTGCCATCATTCCTGAAGTTGACCAAAAATTAATAGAAGATTTTTCATTTTTAATTTCTACTGTTGTTCCCAAATTATTGAAAAATGCTTTTACTTTTGTATTGGGAGGGCAAATAGGTACTGGACCTTTTTTTAATGAAATTGGAGGTAGAGGTATTGCTCTTACAATTTTTGCTTTTACTTTAATTGCTTTTTTTAATTGTGACAAAGTTATAGTCGAGATAAAGCTAACAATGGTTTGTTTAGATTTAAATTTTAAATCTTTTATAATTTTTTCACCAACAGTTGGTGTCACAGATAAAAATACCCAATTAGACTGATCTATAATTTGCTGATTATCCTTAGCAATAACTATTTTTTTAAACTTTCTTTTTAGCCCATGAGCTATTTTTTTATTTCTTGGTGAAATAATTATTTTTTTATAAGAAATTTTTGATTTACATATTCCAGTGATTACTGAAGCTGCAATTTTTCCTGTACCAATAAAACCTAAATTCATAATTTTTTGGTTACTTTATATTGATTATATTGAATTAATTAACAAAAAAAGATCCTCTAATTCTTAACAATTCTCTACTTAATTCCTTATTTTCTTTAAATGGCTTTCTACCGTGGAGCCAAAAGTAATTATTTGCAATTACAGAAGAACCTACAGGTAATTTTGTAAATACTTTATTTTTGCTCTCCTCTAATCCATCAGATAATCTCTGTAAAAAAATTCCTTGTTTCATATTTTGTGGTTCAGGAAATTGATCTATGTAAGAAATTGTTGGTCTACCTTTTTCATCTGAAGAAAATACAGGATGTTCAACCTTATAATCAATATTTTTACTTTTTGGTGATCCCCAAACAAAATTCTGCTTTCCTATTGGATCGTTAAACAAGTCCTCACAATGTTCCCAATCATCAAGGTGTAACATTGCAGTTTCACCTCCTTCAACATTTTGCTCATCAATCTTTGTCATAATTAACCAATCTGTAACATCTTTGACATACGTTCCATCTGTGTGAAGATCCATATTTCTATATGCCTTTCTTAAATAAGAGTCGCTAGTATCCTCGTGTTTTACATGGAAACGAGCATAATATTTTCCTGCCATTGCATCATGATTTGGTATGCCAATAAGATGAGCTATTGCAGTTGATAACTTAACTAAAAAGGTATCATTTATTTTTGCATTTATATTTTTTGGTCCTATTATAAAACAGCCAGTTGATCTATCTCTAATGATAGAATTCATTAATTCACTTAATTTATTATTTGTTAAATCATCTAAACTTTTTGCTAAAGTAAATCTTGTAAATGGTTTTAGCTCTAATGCTGTTAAATCAAATTTATTAAAAGGGAAAATTAATTTATCTATTATATCATTTTCTAAACTAATTTTTATAATCCTATTTGATTTATCGTGTTTTTGAATGTCTATGCCTGTAATTTTTTGCATTCTAAATTTTATTTTACCTTATTTTATAAATCAATTTAATCAGATATAATTGTTAATTATTGCCATACAAATAGCTGAGAAAATTGTAGGATAAACAAAGTTTTTCTTAGAAATAAAAAAAACAAACAAGGACAAAAATACAACAATTGATCTACTGTAATAACTAGCTTCTATTAACACGCCAGCAGGAAAAATTATGGTTCTTGCTATTAATGCTGCTAAAGTTGCATA
This sequence comes from uncultured Pelagibacteraceae bacterium, assembly GCA_902595795.1. Classification (GTDB taxonomy): domain Bacteria; phylum Pseudomonadota; class Alphaproteobacteria; order Pelagibacterales; family Pelagibacteraceae; genus Pelagibacter. The sequence continues at coordinate 5,964 of CACJRK010000019.1, read as the reverse complement.
AGCTAAACAATTAAACCACTTAAAAAGTTTTGATGTTTCCTTAATACCTTGAGAAGTCAGAGCACCTAAAAATCTAGACAAAAATGTTGCCAGAGACGTAACTAGAATTGCATAAACAATATTAGCTGACACTGTGCTCTCCTACTAGATAAGCTATGGTTCCACCAATTACACCTGCTAACAAAATTGACCACTCTGGTGAGAATAAATAAATAATTGGTCCCAATATAGTTCCAAGCAAAACTGATAGAGTTACCGGTATAGTCTTAGATGCCCCAACCATCATGCATAAAAAATAAACTGGATTAAGAATCGCTAATCCCATCATCATATCTTTATTCAAATATTCTGAAAAAGAGAAACCTATAAATGTTCCGATAACCGATACACTTACAGTTGCACTTCCAATACCAATCCAATAATCAATTCTGTATTCTTTTGGAATTTTTTTGTAATTGCTTTTCATGATTAGCCAAGCAGAAACAGCAATGAAATGACAAGAAAAGTAATACTTCCACTTAGGTTGACTTTTGTGCATCATTAACGGGAATAAGGATACAGCCATAGGGTAAAGTCTTGCGTTAACAAACCAAACCGCCAAAAAAATATTTAACAAAGATGCTCCAATTAACATGGATTCAGCCATTACTAGTGAGCCCGGTAAAGCATAAGTCAAAACAGTTGAAAAAATACTTTCCTGAATATTAAAGCCTAAATTTTTAAAGAGAGCTCCTATTGCTATAAAGCAACAAGTAAGAGCAATAGCTGGACTATCATGTGTAAATATAGATCTATATCCTTTAAAGAAAAAATTTTTATTAATCATTATCCACCTAGGAACAATCTACCAACATCAGGATTTTGAAGTAAGTCGTCTCCTTTACCTGCAATGGCAGTTTGCCCAGATACTAAAACGTATCCTATATCTGCAAACTCCAATCCTTTTTTGGCATTTTGTTCTACTAGAATGATTGTTTTTTTTTCATTTTTCTGAAGATCTCTTAATATTTCAAAAACCATCTCAATATATCTAGGTTCAAGTCCAATTGATGGTTCATCTACTAAAAGTACTGAAGGTTTCATAACTAAAGCTCTAGATATTTCTAGTAATCTTCTCTCTCCACCAGATAAAACTTTTGCAGGTTGGTTTCTTCTATTTCTTAACCTTTCATACTTTTCAAAAATTCTTTCAGCCTCTTCATAAGACTCATCTGTTTTTTCTTTTATATATCCTCCCATTAATAAGTTTTCTTCTACTGTCATATCTGGAAATACAGAGTTATCCTGCAATATATAAGCTATACCGACTGACTTTAACTTTTCAGCTGGGGTAAGATTTGTAATTTCTTTTCCTTCAAGTTCAATTTGGCCAGAAAAAATATTTGTAAAACCATATATTGAATGAAGAATTGTAGATTTGCCTGCACCATTAGGTCCAATTAAACACAAAGACTGGGCTTTATTAACGAATAAATCAAAGTTATGTAAAATTTCCATTTTTCCATAACCTGCATTTAAATTTTTAATAGTTAAATGAACTTCGTTTGGAGATAATTTTTTTAAATCATCTGGTGTTGGAGCTTTTCCTAATACTTCATATTGGTTAGCCATTATTGTGCTCCTAAATACGCATCAACGACACGTTTATCATTTTTAATTTCATCAGGTGATCCATTAGCTAACATTTTGCCATGAGCTAAACAAAAAATATTTTCTGCTAATTGCATAATAACTCTCATGTTATGCTCAATCACCAAAAGTGTTATTCCAAAATCTTGATTTACTTTAATTAACCTATCAATAATACCATTTATTAAAGTTGGATTAATTCCAGCTGTAGGCTCATCTAATAATAACATTTCAGGTTCGTTCATCAATGCCATTGCCAGTTCTAATAATTTTTGCTGACCAAAAGATAGATCTCCTGCTCTTAGATTTCTTTTTTGAAATAACCCTACGAAATTCAATAAATTTTCAGCTTTATCTGTTAATTCTTGTGGAATTTTTGAAAATATTTTCATTAAATCTGCGTCACTGCCTTTATGACTAATAAGCATATTTTCTATACAATTAAGTTTTCCATAAATTCTAGTTTGCTGAAAAGTTCTCAATAATCCTAACTTAGCAATTACTGGAACTGGTAATTCTGAAACTTCTTTGCCATTAAATTTAATAGATCCATTATCTATTGGGTAAGTGCCTACAATCGAATTGAATAACGTGGTTTTTCCAGAACCATTTGGTCCAATTAATCCAACTATCTTTCCTTTTTCAACATTCATTGAGATGTCAACGTTCGCTTTTACACCTCCGAACGATTTGCTTACATTATTAACTTCTAAAATACTCATTTCAGTTCTACCTGTGCTTTACGATCCTTTTCATCAACTACTTCACCAAATCTCTCTGGATATTTTTCTCTTAACCATCCCATAATTCCTTCTGGGAAATAAATTACAATTACAACAATCAAAACACCTAAGGCAACATACTGCCAACCCAAAAAGAATGTCCAAAAGCCTTCTTTAAAAATATGAAAAACAGTTGCACCAATAATTGGACCCCAAAGTGTTCCTTTGCCTCCAAGTATTGCCATCAATACCATGAATACTCCCATCTCTCTTCCGTCGAATGCGACGTCTGTAGAGTCGATATATCCAACTAAACCTCCCATTATTCCTCCTGCCAAACCGCAGAAGAATGCTGATATCATCCAACCAATAATTTTATATTTCATTGTTTCAATTCCCATAGCCTCAGCTTTATCTTCATTGTCCCTAATTGCATTTAATATCAACTTAAATCTAGTTGTATAAATTGCTCTAACAGTTACGAAGGTCAGAACTAAAACAAAAAAACTTAGGAAATAAAAAAATTCACCTCTTGAATCTAAACTTCCAACGTCAGGAAATGGTGGCGTAGTGAAACCTTGTCCAGCTCCAATGATTTCAATTCCTCCAGAAATTTCACCTGCTGCAACACCCAATCCTAATGTACAAATTGCAAAATAATGTCCTCTTAGTCCTAAAATAGAGTACCCAATTAAACCTGCAACAATAGTTGGTACAACTGCAGCAACTATCAATCCGACAGCCATACCCTGAAAAAATTGTGCAGGGGTATGCACAAAAGTTTTCTCTCCACCACTTTCAGTCCACTCAGCTAGTGGGAAAAACATTCCAACTTGCACAGAAGCACACAGATACATACCAAGACCGTAAAAGAGAATATTTCCAAATGAATTATACCCCATTTCACCACCTTGAATATTCCAGGTAGTTGCAAGGACTATTAATACACATAGTATTGATAACTGAACTTTAAAAGCTGGAAATACAAATGGAGCTGCTATACCAAAGATCAAAATTCCAATGTACAAAATTAAATTATTTTTCATTATTTTAAGTACTCTCTTTTTCTAGAAAGTTTAAATCTTCTGTAAATAAGTATTAAAACTAAAAGCAAAAATACTGATCCTATTCTAAATTCTGTTCCTAAAATATAATCAGCAAATTCCTCAAATACACCCAGCCCCATTCCTGACATCGCAACACCAGGTAAATTTCCAAGTCCTGCAACAATTACGATCATAAAAGATCTTATTGTGTAAGGTAAACCCATATAAGGATGTATAGTAAATGTTATAGATATTAAAGCACCTGCAACACCACAAAGGGCCGCATTAATTCCAAATGTTGCTGCATAAACTTTTTCTGTATCTACGCCTAATATCTTTGCTGCTCTTGCATTTTGCGCTGTAGCCCTAATAGCACGTCCAAGTTTAGATTTTTTCATATAAATTACTAAACAAATTGCAAATAAAATACTTATAAACGCGGAAAATATTTTTGAATTCGGCAACACAACATTATTATTAAATAACATAGTTGTTCCATAATCTGAATTTGCAAGAACAACATCTGCTCCAAATGCAAAGTTCATTAATTGCATGAAAAGAATACTTATTCCAAAAGTCGCTAAAATAGAGATAAATAAATCCCTATCTACTACTTTATTAATTACAAGTTTGTAAATTGCTATTCCAACAAAATACATTATTACTGGAGCAACGATTACTCCCCAGGCTGGATGAATTCCATATAGATACATAAAATAAGCAATGTATCCACCTAATATAACAAGATCTCCTTGAGCAATATTAATTATATTCATTACTCCCCATTGAAGTGCCATGCCATATGCAATCAATGCAAATAAAATTCCAAGTAAAATTCCATCCAAGCATGCTTGAACAGAAATCATTGGATATTGGAAGACCATGAAATCCATATTGAACCCTTTAAAAAAAATACCCCCTATATATAATATATTAGGGGGTATTTATAGATTTGTTTTTATCTTTTAGACCAAGAAGGAATTGGGTGAATTAACTTAGCTGATGCCCATTTAGTTGGAGCAACAACTTTATTTTCACATTTTCCTGCATCGTCACACATTACTTGGAAAAGTACCATTGGCTTGTCAACATTCTGACCACCAGGTGCAAATTTTATGTTTCCATAAAAAGTTTGCATGTTAGTAGCTGCAAGAGCATCTCTTACTTTCTTTTGATCAAAAGAATTTGCTCTCTCGAATGCATCTTTAAATACCAATAGAGCAGCTGAAGATTCTGCTGCTTGATATGGAGGTGCATAACCAAACTCTTTAGTAAAGTCTGCATCATAAGTCATACCATCTTTAAAAAAATCATCTTTGTAAGTTAGTGTTTTATGCCACTGAGAAGCACATAAAGCATATTGAGAGTTTTTACCATGTTGCTTTGACAACTTAGCTGCATCACAGTGTGTCATCGCTAACATTGGAACATCAACTTTCATCTCAGATATTTGTCTGATAGCAGTTAGAGCACCTTTAGTGTGACCTGAAACAACTAAAACATCTGGTTTCATTTGTTTCACTTTGACTAAAGTAGCGGCCATATCATTAAGCTCTTTTGGTAATTTATCATCAATTACTTTTTTAGAGCCAGTTCTCTTAATTGCATCTAACACACCAAGTCTTACATCTTGAGAAAATGCATCTTGTTCAAACGCCATTGCAACGGTAACTCCTTTTCCATTATTCTTTTCAACTGCTAGATCTATAGCAACATCAAGATATAAGTTAGCTGGAGCTAATACAGCAAATAGATATTTGTAACCTTTTGTAAACAAAGATCTAGATGCACCATTTGCTTCAACCATTGGAACACCATATTTTTCAGTTACTGGTGCAATCGCTTTAGTTAAACCAGAACTGTAAGGGCCAAGCATAAACTCAACACCATCTTGTGAAATTAATCTTTCTGCAAGCTGTGCAGCTCTCTTAGGGTTTGATTCATCATCATAGTAAATAATATCAAACTTATAAGTCTTTCCACCAACTTTAACACCACCCATGCTGTTAATTCTGTCAACGGCCATGTTATAACCATTTTGAGTATGAACACCATTAGATGAGTATTTACCAGTTAGGGAAATAGCGGCACCTAAAATAATTTTGTCACCAACAACTTTTGCAAATGATGCAACAGAAGTTGAAAATAAAATTACTAATGCAGAAACAAAACTTAAAATTATTTTATTTAATCTCATTTTATTTCCTCTTTAATTAATTAATTATAAATTGATTAAATAAAGAAATTTTATTTTATGCAAGTGGCAATAAAGGCCAAATCTAATTAATATTGTTGAGTTACAACAATTATTGCGGCAATAATTACTAAAACACTCGCAGAAATTGTATTAATTGTTTTTGGATTAGCAGTTATCCACTTTATTAATCTTTGTGCGAGCATTGCATAGCCAATCAAAGATAAAAAATCTAAAACGATGTAAGTTGTAATTAAAATTACAAATTGAAACACTAAGTTAGAATTAAAATCAATAAATTGAGGAAAAATAAAAGGAAAAAACATCCAAGCCTTAGGACTTGTACCAGCAACTAAAAAACCGTCTCTAAAAA
>CACJRK010000018.1 GCA_902595795.1 uncultured Pelagibacteraceae bacterium | reverse complement strand
TTTTGTTTTCTGTAATACTTTTTACATAGTGACCTGTAACTAATGCATCAGCTTTAAGTTCTTTTGAAACTTCAAATAAATCTTTAAATTTAACAGTTTGATTACACTGAACACATGGAATTGGAGTTTCACCTTTTAAATAACTCTCAACAAAATTATCTATAACACCTTGTTTAAACTTATCTTGGTAATATAAAATTTTATGCTCTATACCTAGCTTATGTGCAACACGCTTAGCATCCATTATATCTTGACCCGAGCAACATTGTTTTGATGCTGCTACTTCTTTACCGTCATCATAAAGTTTTAGTGTTATACCAATTACATTATAACCCTCTTTTTTCATAATGCCTGCAACCGTGGAAGAATCTACTCCACCAGACATTGCAACAACTACAGTAGTATCTGAAGGTTTTTTATCTAAACCGATAGAATTTAAATCTTTATTCATATGGTGGTATTTATACTTATTTACAATATAAGTTAAATTAAATGATTTTAGATTATGAACCAGGTGACAAAGTCACTAATCCTCAAAAAAAGAATGGGGTATTGGGCAAGTACAATCTATAATTAACGATAAAGTGACAGTTAATTTTGAGAATGTTGGAAAAAAAGTAATTAACGCAAAAAATGTTGAATTAATAAAACTAGGAAAATAAAGGTGAACTTAAAAGAGATTGTAAAAAGTTTGATTGAAAATTTTTTAGAGGCAGGAGATTTGGCTATTCAATTAAGAGAAAAGGGTTTGGTCAAAAAAATAAAATCAGACAATACACCCGTAAGCAATGGTGACTTAGAAGTAAATAAACTTATATCAAAAAAAATTTCTGAAGTTACTCCTAATTTACCTATTATCTCGGAAGAAACTTCTGAAAATAAAGATATTAAAAATCTGAAAGATTTTTGGCTCGTTGATCCTATTGATGGGACTTATGACTATATTAATAATCTAGAAGAATTTACAATTAATGCTGGTCTGATAATTAATAATAGAGCCGTTGCAGGATTAATAAATGCCCCTGCAAAAAAAAGGATGTTTTACTCATATGAAAAAGGTAATTCATTTGAATTTTGTAACGGTAAAACTATAAATTTAAGCAATAAACCTGGTAAGAAATCAGAAAATTTAAAATTTATTTCTTACTCAAAAAAAATAAAACCTGAAATTCAAAAAATTTACAGTGACTTAGGTGTAAAAGAAAATATAAGGATGAAAAGTTCCTTAAAATTTTGTGTCGTTGCTACTGGTGAGTACGATGGTTATGTAGCGGAACCTAGAGCCTACGAATGGGATATTGCAGCTGGTCATGCAATTTTAGAAAATTCAGGTGGAACCGTAACTGATTTTTCAGGAAATGAAATTTTATACGGTAAAAAAGATTTAAAAAATCCAAGTATAATTTTGAAAAATAAAAATATTTTGTAATGGATGAACAATTAAGAATAATATTAATAATTATTGTTTCTGTTTCAATTTTTGGGTTGTTAGTTTTCGTTTTTGTAAAAAATCACATAAGAAACAAAATAAATCATCTTGTAAAAGAAGAAAAAGATAAAAAATTAAAGTAAATTTACTATTTTTATATATTCATCTTTTTCTATATCCATCACTTTTTTTGATGTTTCAAAATCAAATCCATTTCTTGCAAGTAGTGAAATATCTTTTTTATAAAATAAAGTTCTATTATCCTCTACTCTAGCTGGGCCAATTTTTTTTTTTTTACATAATTTTATTGCTGAAAAAAAATCTTGATCAGAATTATCTTCTTTTATTTTATCAACTGTATCCTTTATAAATGTTTGGTTAATCCCTTTTCCAATTAAATAATTTCTAATCTTATTAATTGAGTTTCCTCTTTGAATCATACTTTTAGCTTTACTTTCAGAATAAAATTGATCATTTATAAATCTATTTTTTTCTAGATCGGACAACACAATATCAATCAGTTTATTTACATCTTTTTTTCTTACATCGGATGCTGATAGTTTCATATATTTTTTTAATAAATAAGTTTTGAGTTGTTGTTTTGAAGGAGCGTACTTTTCAACATAAGCAAAGGCAAAATTACGCATCTCATCAACAGTTACTTGGAGCGTTTTTTTTCTATTTCTTATAGGAATCATTGTTAGATTTAATATAATATATCTAAATGATTGAACAAATTTATACTTATTTTACAATTGAGACACTTTACATGTGGATCAACCTTGGAGTTCTACCTTTTTGGTTTATCTTGATAGTGTTTCCACAATCACATTTAAGTAGAATTTTTGTAACATCAATTTTTCCTTTTTTCATATTAAGTGGTGTGTATATCTTCATTTTATATAAATCTTATTTAATTGGTTACGATTTTATTGGAAATTTCTCTCTTTACTTAGGTCTAAGTGAGCTATCTAGATTATTTGAAGATCATTTGTACATAATGATATTTTGGATTCATTTCATAGCAATAAACTTATTTATTGGCGGCTGGATTGTTAAAGATTCTCAAAAGTTTTCTATAAATAAAGTTTTGTTGGCTGTGCCATTAATTGTGACTTATTTAATTGGTCCAATAGGTTTATTTTTATATTGGATAATTAGAATTTTTTACGCAAAAAGAATTAGTTTATATGAGTAATCATATAGATTTTTATTTCGATATAATTAGCCCCTATGCATATATTGCACACAAAAAAATTCTTAAACATAAAAATATAATATTTAATTACAAACCAATTTATTTAGGTGGTCTACATAAGTTAGCTGGAATTGATTCTCCTGCATTTAATAAATATAAATTGAGAAATAATATAAATGATTGCAATTTGGTATCTGAAAAAAATAATATTGAATTCAAATGGAATTCTAATTTCCCAATAAATTCTTTAAATATAATGAGGGGGTATATTAGTGTTAGTAAGGATAAGCAAAACGATTACTTAAATTGTTTTTTTGACGCTTATTGGAAAGATAATCATGACTTATCAAATGTTGAAAATATATCTAAATTAATAAGAAATTTAAAAATTGATAGTGAAGAATTTTTTCAATCTGTAAAAGAACAATCTATTAAAGATAAATTAATTAAATTAACTACTGATGCTTTTAAAAAAGAAGTTTTTGGAACTCCGACCTTTATAGTTAATAATAAAATTTTTTGGGGACAAGATAGACTTGAATATGCTATAGAAGAGGTTAGTGCTAATTAAATTATTTTAAATTTGCTACTAGCTATAGATGCAAACCCACCATCAATATGTGATACTTTTTGATATCCCATATCTTTTAATGATTTTACAGCTAAAGCTGATCTTACACCTCCAGCACAAAATAAAACAAATTCTTTGTTTTGATCTATTTGTCCATTTTGAAATATTGGGCTATTAGGATCTAAATAAACTTCAAGCATGCCTCTTGGAATGTGACTTGCACCTTCTACACTACCAGTATTTTCTAATTCATTGCTTTCTCTTATATCAATTAGATTGCAATTTTTATTTTCAAACATTTGATAAGCTTCTTCAGCGTCAATTGTTTTGATTTCACTCATAGCCTCAGAAACTAAACTTTGAATTGTTTTTATGCTCATAATTTTATTTTAAATTACCTCAAAAATATTATATTGCTATAAAATTATGTTAAAAGTTAATTCCAAAGCGCCATCATTTATAGTTCCATCAACAACAAATAATAAATACTCATTAAAAGATTCAATTGGAAAATATGTTGTTTTGTACTTCTATCCAAAAGATGATACGCCTGGATGTACTATTGAGACTAATGATTTTAACAAACTACTTTCTAAGTTTAAAAAATTAGACTGTGAAGTATATGGGGTGTCAAAGGATAGCTTAAAAAGTCATGATAAATTTAGAGATAAATACAAAATTAAATTTGATTTACTTTCTGATGAAGAAATAAAAGTTCTTAAAAAATATAAAGTTTGGGGTAAAAAAAAATTTATGGGTCGTGAATTTATGGGAATAATTAGAACGACTTACTTAATCGATAAAAAGGGGAAAATACTTAATGTTTGGTATAACGTTAAAGTTAAAGATCATGCCAAAGAAGTATTAAAAACTCTTGAAAATATTGAAAAAAAATAAAAAGGCCCCGTTCCCGAGGCCTTTAGACAACTAACTAGAGAGAGAGTGTAGTTAATTTTTTTTAGAGGCTCTTCAATGAGATAACGACATGGAGATCGAAGAGCCTCTATATTGCATGCAATTAGTCACGTATTGCGTATGCTATTACTCCTGTTTCTGTAACGTCAGTACCTTTGGTTTCAGCTTCTTTACTTAATCTAATTCCAAACGTAGCTTTCATTATTGACCAGATTATATATGACACAGCAAACACAAAAATATTAATTGAAAGTACACCGATTAATTGTGCACTAAACGATGCATCAGCGTTTGTTAATGGCACTGCTAATGTTCCCCAAATACCAGCAAACATGTGAGCTGGAATTGCACCTACAACATCGTCAAGTTTGAAATTAAATAATAATTTAGTTCCAAATACTACGATCAATCCACCAACAGCTCCTATGAAAATTGCTGCTAAAGGTGATGGCGCTAATGGTTCAGCTGTAATAGCTACAAGACCACCAATTGCTCCGTTTAACATTTGAATTACATCTGTTTTACCAAACATTAATCTTGTGATTATTGCAGCAGCCATAACACCACCACAAGCAGCAAGATTAGTATTAATAAATATACTTGATACAGCAACTGCATCATCAAATGTTCCTATAGCTAGTTGTGATCCACCATTAAATCCGAACCAACCTAACCATAAAATAAACACTCCAACTGTTACTAATGGAATTGAAGAAGCAGCAAAAGGTTTAATCGCTTTCGCCTCACCTTTATTGTCAAATCTTCCGTATCTAGCACCTAACAACATTATACCAGCTAAAGCAGCTGCACCTCCTGTTGAGTGTACCAATGTTGAACCTGCGAAATCTGAGAAGCCTAATTCAGCTAACCAACCTCCGCCCCATTGCCAACCCATAACGATTGGATAAATTACTCCAGATAAAATAGCTGCAAATAAGAAAAACGGCCATAGTTTAATTCTTTCAGCCATGGCACCTGAACAAATTGAAACTGTTGTTGCACAGAATACCATTTGGAAAAACCAATCTGATCCATCAGCATAACCTGTATCAACCGCACTAGCATCTGCCCAAGGTGTAAAAGTTCCTATGTATCCTCCCTCAGGAATTCCATAGGCTAAATTATAACCAAAAAGCCAAAACATGATTCCAGCTATTGAATAAAGACCAATATTTTTTGCACAAATAACTGATACGCTTTTTGAAGTTACCATACCAGATTCAAGCATTGCAAAACCTGCTGCCATGAACATGACAAGGAAACCACAAATTAAAAATAGAAGCGAATTAAATATCGCTTGAACTTCTCCAGAGACTGTTGTCTCTGCCATACCTGCACTACTCATGTTTAATAAAATTATCAAACTAAGAAGCGGTGCTGATATTTTTTTTATTATTTTAGTCATTAGACCTCCACTTGTTTAAATGGTGTCTTATAAATTTAAAAAAAATTTAAACTAACGTTGATTAGGAAAATTTGGTATGCAGTTTTTGCATATAGTAACAGCCCTAAACATTTTTCTAAAAGTTAGGGCTGTTAAAAAATATTTATTACTTATTAAATACCTCTTTTAAAGCTTTTGCAGGCAAGAATTTTACCTTTTGAGAAGCAGCGATTTGGATTTGTTCTCCAGTACGTGGGTTTCTTCCAACTCTTGCTTTTCTTTTAGCAACTTTATAAGTACCAAATCCAGCAATTTTTACTGTATCATCTCCTTTAAGTGCATCTAAAATAGTGTTGGTTATTGTATCAAATGTTCTCTCAGCATCAGCTTTGCTCAAATTTAATGAACCTGAAAGTGATGCTACTAGTTGTTTTTTGTTCATTTTAGCTCCGGTTTTGTTGGTTATATTTATACTTGTCATAAACGTTGATAAATCAAGCTTTTTTTTAGTGTCTAAGATTTTTCAACATACAATATGTGGTAAAAACTTAAATTAACGTTGATTTAACTGGTTTTTTTAACTTTAAATTAAATTAATTATCTAAATAAACCTATGTCTTTTAGGTCATTAAATGTGGTGAAAAACATTAATGATATCAACAAAAACAAACCGATTCGAAAAAAACCTTCTTGAGTTTTTTGAGACAATGGTCTCCCTAAAATTTTCTCAAATGCATAAAACATTAAGTGTCCACCATCCAACATGGGTATTGGAAACAAGTTGATTAAACCTAAACTGATTGAAATGTATGCCATCATACTGATAAAAGCTAAAATTCCAAAGGTTGCAACTTGCCCTGATATCTTTGCAATCCTTATAGGGCCACCAAGTTGAGAGGTGTCTGCTTTCCCCATGATCATTCCACCAATGTATTTTAAAGAAGAAGCGCTCACGAAATAGACTTCGTTTGCTGCATGGTACAATGCTTGTGCTGGACCTAATTTAACATGGTTAATCTTATCATTATAAGCTCTAAGTTTTATACCAACCATTCTTTTATTTATTTTATTTCCCAAGCCATCTTCACCTTCAACAATGTTTGGTTTTACTTTTAAGATTAATTCTTCATATGAACGCTTAACTTTGAAATCTATAAAGTCTGCTGTTGACATTGTAATATATTTAGAAACTTCCATGATACTTTTAACTTCATTGCCATCAATTTCTAAAATAATATCTTGGTTTTTTAATCCACCAACCATTGCGGGACTATCTTTTTGAACTTCACTGATAACAGCTGGAGTAAAATCTTTTCCAACAAAAGTATAAATACAAAAGAAGATTGCAAGAGCTAATAAAAAGTTAGCTAAAGGACCACCAAATACAATTAATACTCTTTGATACAAAGGTTTTAAAATAAATAATTTATCTCGTTCCTCTTCATTATATTTTTCTAAAATCTCTTCATGATCAGCTTGTGAATAAACATTTCGATCTCCAAAAAACTTAACATATCCACCTAATGGAATTGCACATACTTTCCATCTAGTGCCGTGTTTATCATTCCAACCAAATAATTCTTTACCAAATCCAATAGAAAAATCAGTAACCCCTACTCCATATTTTCTTGCAAAATAATAGTGTCCATATTCGTGAATAAATACGACTACTAAAATCAGAATTAAAAAAGGGATTATATAACTAAGCATTAGTTAGCATTTTAAATGAATAAATGATCATTAACAACCTAACAATCATCAGTAATATTGACGCTTTTTGACTTAATAATTAAATATTGAATTTATCTTTAAATCTATAAAACCAGACTGCTAATTTAAAATAAAATACTCTTAATTGTGGAAAAATAAATTTCTTAGGTAAACCCTTGTAAATTGTTGAAATATCTAAATCCTTACTATTAGATGAAAAAACTAACTTAGACAATTGTTTTCCAGTCCATGGTGCAGCACTGACCCCTACACCACTATAACCAAATCCATAATAAATCTCTTCATTATTTATTTTGCCAATTGAAGGAGTAAGCTTTTGAGATAATGCAATCAATCCACGCCAATTATAATCAATTGTTAAATTGCTCCATTTTGGAAAAATATTTTTTAAAAATTTTTCCATATCATTTGCTCTATTTAAATTTGATTGATCACTACCTTCAAAATCTCCTCTAGTTCCAAACAAAATTCGATCATCAGGTAACTTTCGATAATAATATAAAAGGTTTTTTGAATTAGCTATTGGTGCATAAGTATTAAAGTTGTGTAAGCTAAGCTCTTCATTTGTAAGTGGTCTTGTTACAATAATATTTGATATAACAGGTAATACTCTTCCATCCATTTCAGGAATTAATCCTTCCTGATAAAATCCATTAGTTGCAACCACAATTTTTTTTGCTTTTATTGAGCCTTCACTAGTTCTTAAAAGATAAGAGCCATTTTCTTTATTAATTTTTTCTACTCTTGTGTGCTCGTAGATTTTTAACTTTTTAGATAAAGCATATTTTGCAAGTCCATTTACAAATTTTAAAGGATTAATTGCAAATCCAGGTTTATATGAAAAAGCTCCAAATTGCTCAGTTCCACCATGACCTAATTCATCAAATTCCTCTTTTGAATAAACTTTAGTCTCTATACCAAATTCAGATTTATAAACTTCTGCTTGTTCTTTAATTTGGTCAAATTTATTTTTGTGATGAGCTACAACAAAATTATTTTCACCAGTTACATCACAATCAATATTATAATTATCAATTAATTCTTTGGTGTAATTAGCTCCTTCAACTGAATTTTTAAAAAATTTCTTAGTTTCTTCTGTTCCATAAACAGATTGCATTTTTTTATAAGACATTTTGCTTGGAGGAAGGCAGCAAAATCCTGCATTACGAGAAGAAGCACCCCAACCTATTTTTCCAGCCTCAACTAAAACTACATCTAAATTATAATTTTCAATTAAGTTAATTGCACATAGTAAACCAGTATAGCCACCACCTATTACTACTATTTCTAAACTAATATCTTTTTGAAGTTTATCTAAATTTAAATTCTCACTTGAAGTTGCTTCCCAGTAACTACTAACAGGTTTGTTGAATTGGTATATGTCTGAATGATAAACATTATTCATTTATCAAGTGAACCAATTAATACATATTTTAATATTCTAACTGCTTGTTTTTGATCTGAAGCAACAGCAGCTGCAGCAGCGTCTAGTTCTTTTAAAGCATGTTGGTGCTCTTCATTATGAATAATAATTATTGATTTATTTAAAGCGGCCGCATACCCCGCATCAAATGCAGCATTCCATTGTTTGTATTTTTCACCAAATTTAACAATGATCACATCACAATCTTTAATGTATTTTTTAGTTCTAATTGAATTGATATTAGCCCCTTTTCGATCTTTCCAAAAATTTTGCTCTTCAGGACCTAAAATTTCAACACCACAATCATCTGAGGATGCATGATCCGTTACAGGAGATGAAAATTGTATGTCTAAATTTTGTTTTTTACATTCATCAATGATTTCATCACGCCAGTTAGTATGAATTTCTCCTGCTAAATATACTTTCAACATCAATATCTCCTTAAAACTTAATTTTTTTATCTAATAATATATTTAATTTCATTTAATAAAAAATAAATTATATTATAAATTAATTATGCCGTCATTTGATGTAATAAGCAAAATTAATTATCAAGAATTTGATAATGCTTTAGCAAATTGCTTAAGAGAAATTAGCAACAGATATGATTTTAAAGGGCTTCACATCACTATAGAGCGAAAAGATAAATCAGTTACCACCAATGCTCCTGATGAGTTAAAATTAAAACAAGTCAACGAATTATTACAAACACATTTAGTAAGAAGAAAAGTAGATCCAAGAGTTTTGGAAATAAAAAGTTCAGAGGGTGCTTCAAGTGGAGCAATTCGACAAGTAAGTGAACTTAAAGAAGGCATTAGCCAAGAAAATGCTAAAAAAGTAATTGCTGATATTAAAAAACTTAAACTTAAAATTCAGGTTAAAATTCAAGGTGACGAGTTAAGAGTAGATGGTAAAAAAAGAGACGATCTTCAAGAGGCTATAGCTGCAATTAAAGCTATTGATATTGGACTTCCAATAGATTTTGTAAACTTTAGAGATTAGTCCTCTCAAACTATTTATTGTATTTGGTACAAAAAGATATAAGCAGACACTCAACTACTTAAATATATATCATTCCCAACATAATGAACTTTTTTGATCTAAATATTGAAAATAAATTAAAAAGGTCAATTGAATTAGCTGAATTTAAAACTCCAACCCCTATTCAAAAACAATCAATACCAATTAGCTTAAAAGGAAAAGATGTTTTGGGTACTGCTCAAACAGGTACTGGTAAAACACTAGCGTTCACAATCCCAATGTTAAATAAGCTTTTAAAAGATAAGCAAGCAATGGCATTAATAATTTGTCCAACAAGGGAACTTGCAACACAGGTAATGGAAACTGTTTTAAAACTTAATATTAGAGAAATAGGAATTGGTAATGCTCTTTTAATTGGTGGTGAGAGTATGCAAAAACAACTTAGACAATTAAATAAAAGAGCAAGAATTATAGTTGGAACACCTGGAAGAATTAATGATCATATAGAACGAAAAAGTTTAAATTTATCAAAAGTAAATTATTTAGTTCTAGATGAAACAGATCGAATGCTTGATATGGGGTTTACCCCGCAAATAGAAGTGATTTTAAAATTTATTCCAAAAGATCATCAAACATTATTATTTTCTGCAACTTTACCTGAAAACATTCTAAAAATTTCACAAAAATATCTTAATAATCCTGAAAGAGTATCTGTTGGGTCTTTATCAACTCCAATTGAAAAAATTAAACAAGAAACTTTTCAAATCACAGCTGACAAAAAATATCATGAACTGATTAACCAATTAGTTGAAAGAAGTGGATCTATTTTAGTTTTTGTTAAAACTAAACATGGTGCTGATAAAATTGTAAAAAGATTAAAATATGATGGTCATAAAGCTGATGCCATTCATGGAAATCTTAGACAAAGTAAAAGAGACAGAGTTATTAGAGGATTTAGAAATGGAAATAGTAGGATTTTAATTGCAACAGATGTTGCAGCAAGAGGATTAGATATTCCAGTTATAAAACACGTAATCAATTACGATCTTCCGCAAGTTCCAGAAGATTATATTCACAGAATAGGCAGAACTGGTCGTGCTGGAAAAGATGGTTCAGCGTTAACTTTTTTAACAAACAATGATAGAAGTATGTGGAGATCTATACAAAAATTAATAGATCCTGATTTAAAAGTTAAAGAAGAAGCAAGACCAAACAATCAAAAGAGTAAGAAATTTAGTAAAAAAAATAAATTTAAAAAGAAATTTAAGAATAAATTTTCTAATAATAAATTAAGTAAAAAGAAAAAATTTAAAAAATTTGAAAACAAAGGTAATAAAAGAAAATTTAAAAATAGAAAAAGACCTAAAAACTTTAAGTTTAAAAAAAATAAAAAAAAATAAATTTATACTTTTTGTATTAAAGATGCGCTGTTATTTGTAGGCTTATTTACATCTTTTGAAACTTCATGAAAAATAAGATCTGGTATTTTACGTTCATTTAAAAAAGCAGAACCTTGTAATTCTAAATTTAGATATCTATTAATATCTACTTGATTAAGAATAACAGGTTGTCTGTGATGAATTTCCTTAATATTTTCTTTTGCTTCTTCAGTAATTAAACAAAACTGATCGTCTTCAAAAATCCCTGCAAAATAAATAGTATTAGTATCTGCACGAGTGAAATAATGAGGAATTTTTTCTTTCTCTTCCCTCTTCCATTCATAAAAACCATCTGCAACAGCAATACATCGATTGTTTTTTATTAATTTTTTAAATGAAACCTTTTCATCAATAGTCTCTAATCTTGCATTAATCAAAGCTTTAAAGTCTTTATCCTTAGCCCAACTTGGAACTAATCCCCATTTTAAAGCTTCTAGGGTGTTTCCATTTTTATATTTTTTTATAACTGGAAGTTTTTGATAAGGATGAGCATTATAATTCTCAATATCTTCAACTTGAATTGCAGATTTAACTAGCTTGCTTGTTTTTGTAACAGGATTTTTAACAACATATCTTCCACACATTAATCTAATTTATTTTAAGTTTTATATAATCCATCCAATTTCTAACTTCACAAGTTCTGTTTTCGAAATCTAACTTTTTATCTTGTTCTTTAATATAGTTAATGTGTGCCTCAAAAGCCTTTTCATCTTTAAAAAACTTATTTTTGATTATTCGATCTTTTCTAGCATTAGCAAGATTAATCATTTGATGATATTCATAATCAGGATGATATTGAAGCCCCCAAACTTCAGATTTTCCTGGTCTAAAATGTATAGCCATCACACGATTTATTTTATCACTAGATAGTAAAGTGGCTCCTTCTGGTAATTTAACAACTTCATCATAATTAAAAGCTGGAGTTGTAAATATTGTTTTTTTATTTTTGTAAATTAAATTATTTTGGCCCTGTTCATTAATCATTACATCTGTTGCTATTCCAATATGAGCTCCATTTTTTGCAGGCTCTACTTTTACTCCTGCTGCAGCTGAGCAGACTTGAAGTCCCCAACAAATTGCCAGTATTATTTTATTATGTTGAAAACAATTAGATGCAAAATTAATATGTTTTTTAATTTCATCGGTCATGTCGTTAATTCTCATTGCTCCACCTGTAAAAATAATTCCGTGATATTTATTTATATTTTTTAAAACTTCATTTGTTTCATTATCATTAGCAGGATTTATAATTTTAGTTTTTGAACTAGGTTCTAATTTTAAAACAAGATTTTTTAGATTATTAGCAGCAGTTGCTCCTGCTACTTTTACAAAGATAGAACTATCATCAGAGTTATTACCTTCAACAATTAAAATATTTAAACTCATTAAAATAGAGTGCCTGACATACTGTGTTGATACATTTTTTTCATATCAGCTTCAGTTAATTTTTTAGGATTTCCTCCAGTTGATGGATCCAATAAAGCCATTTTAGATAAACGATCTAATTGTAAATCCTTCTCTTTTATAACCTCTGATAATTTATGAGGTATATTTAATTTTTTTCTTAAATCTAATACCCAATTAATAAAACCATTAAATGATCTGTCGTCTAATTCTATGTAATCACAAATTTTAATTATTTTATCTTCAATAACGTCTTTATTAAAAGTTAACACATAAGGCATAAAAATTGCATTAGATAATCCATGATGAACATTATTAAGTGCATTCACTGGATGACTTAATGAATGAATAGCGCCTAAACCTTTTTGAAAAGCGGTTGAACCCATGCTAGCAGCAGTTAACATGTTCATTCTAGCTTCTAAATTAGATCCATTATTAACAGCTTCTAGTAACCATTTATTGATTAACCTCATTCCCTCTAATGCAATTCCATCTGCCATTGGATGATATCCAGGTGCACAATATGCTTCCAGATTATGAGCTAGAGCATCCATGCCTGTTGCAGCGGTTAATTTTGGAGGGAGTCCGACTGTTAAAACTGGATCCAGAATTACTACTGAAGGTAAAAACTTTGGGTGAAAAATAATATTTTTAACTCCTGTTTCTTCATTTAAAATCACAGATGCCCTTCCTGTCTCAGATCCCGTTCCAGCAGTTGTTGGAACAGCAATAATAGATGCAATTTTATCTGGATTTGCTTTAGTCCAATTATCTCCAACATCCTCAAATTCCCAAATTGGTAAAGTTTGTCCCGACATAAATGCAACTGCTTTTCCAACATCTAAACCACTCCCACCACCAAATGCAATAACTCCATCACAATTATTTTTTTTATAACAATCAACCCCTTCACTTACATTACTCCCAGTTGGGTTTCCTACTACATTAGAATACAATTGAGCTTTTAAATTATCATTTTTTAAATTTGTTAAAGTTTTTTTTACAATATCGGATTCAGCTAAACCTTTATCGGTAACCAATAAAGGTTTTGAAATATGTAAATTTTTACAAGCATCTCCTATATCGTTAATTCTATTTTCACCTACCCACATAGTAGTTGGATAATTCCAGTTATATTTTTGCATAATAATATTTTAGTGTTTTATGAAATCAGATGCTGTATATCACTTTATATACAAATTTTTAACTAAAATATTATGCAGAAAACTATTACACCTATTGATAATACCGTTTACGTGGAAAGAGAGTATCACTCCAACAATATTGAACAAACAATTAAAAATTCAATTAAAGCACAAAAAGGTTGGGAAAATTTAATTGTAACTGAAAGAGTTGAGCTACTTAAAAATTTTGTTGATGATTTTTTATCGAAAGGTGATCTTATAGGAGAGGAATTAAGTAGACAAATTGGAAGACCAATTTCTCAAGCAATTAATGAACTAAATGGTTTTAAAGAAAGAGCTGATTATATGTTGTCAATTGCAGAAAAAAAATTAGCTGACATTGATGTTACTAAAGATAATAATTTTAAAAGTTATATAAAAAGAAGAGCACTTGGAATTGTTTTTGTAATCGCTCCATGGAATTATCCTTATCTTGTAGCTGTTAACTCTATTATTCCTGCAATGGCTGCTGGAAATTCTGTTATTTTAAAACACTCAGCACAAACACCTTTATGTGCTGAACAACTTTATCAATCAGCAAAAAAAAACATTGCCTAAAGATGTTTTTAATTATCTACATTTAAACCATGAGGATGGATTAAAAGTAGTATCAGATAAAAGAATTAATTTTGTATCTTTTACAGGATCTGTAAAAGCAGGTTACGACGTACAAAGAGCAACGCATACTAAGTTTATTGATATGGCACTAGAATTGGGTGGAAAAGACCCAGCATACGCAAGACATGACTGTGATTTAGAAAAAACAGTTGAAAATCTTGTAGATGGTTCTTTTTTTAATTCTGGTCAATCATGCTGTGCTATTGAGAGAATTTATGTTG
The DNA here is from genome assembly GCA_902595795.1 of uncultured Pelagibacteraceae bacterium. Taxonomy (GTDB): domain Bacteria; phylum Pseudomonadota; class Alphaproteobacteria; order Pelagibacterales; family Pelagibacteraceae; genus Pelagibacter. The sequence goes on along the minus strand of CACJRK010000018.1, from coordinate 7,366 downwards.
ATGAAAAAATTTATAATAATTTTATAGAGTTATTTGCCTCTAAGGCTTATGATTATAAACTTGGTAATCCGCTTGAAAAAGAAACTAACTTAGGACCCGTAGTAAAACTTTCAGCAGCAAATTTTATTCATAAGCAAATGGAAGATGCTATTAATAAAGGTGCTAAGAAGATAATTGATGAAAATAAATTTAATTTTCCAAAGGAACACAAAAATTACATGGTTCCTCAAGTTTTAATTAATGTTAATCACAAGATGGGATTTATGACTGAGGAAACTTTTGGACCTTGTGTTGGAATAATGAAAGTAAATGATGAAAATGAGGCTATAAAATTAATGAATGATAGTCCTTATGGTTTAACAGCTTCAATTTGGACTAAAGATTTAGAAATTGCTGAAAAAGTTGGCAGTCAAGTTCAAACAGGAACTTTTTTTATGAACAGATGTGATTATTTAGATCCTGCTCTTTCTTGGACCGGTGTTAAAGAAACTGGGAAAGGTTGCTCATTATCTGAAATTGCATATGAAAAACTTACTGCTCCAAAAAGCTTTCATTTAAGAAAAGAACAATAATATGAAATTAAGTTTTAAAGGAAAATCTGCAATTGTAACAGGTGCAAGTGGTGGAATGGGCTTAGAGATTTCAAAAGAACTATCAAAAAATAATATTCATGTATTAATGTTAGATTTACAGAGTCCTAGTAAAGAATTTTTATTAAAAAATAAGAATTGTCATTTTAAAAAAGTTGATGTGATAAATTTTAAAAAAATGAAAACATATATAGATGGCTTCTATAAAAAACAAAAAAGCATTGATTATTTAATAAATACAACTGGTGTTTTGTGGTTTAATAAAGATGTTTCAGCTGTAAATATTAATTCTGATATTTGGGATAAAGTTTTTAAAATCAATTTAAAATCAATGATGTATCTTTCTAAAATTGTTGTTCCATTGATGAAAAAAAATAAATTTGGTTCGATGGTTCATATTTCTTCTATTGATGCTTTATCAGGTGATGATAAACCACAAGATGCATATGGCGCTTCCAAAGCTGCAATGATCAGACTTTCAAAATCTTTTGCAATTCAATTTGCATCAAATAATATTCGATCAAATATTATATTACCAGGTCCTATTGAAACACCAATGCAAATTAGATGGAAAAAAAACCCAAAAACAAAAAAGAATTTAGAAAAATTTATTCCTTTAAATAGAGTTGGAAAGCCTGAAGATATATCAAATACATCAGTTTTTTTATTAAGTGACCAAGCTAACTATATTACTGGAACTGAAATAATTGTAGACGGTGGTTTAACTTCTAAACCTTAATTTTAAAAAGGCGCCTTTATTTAAAGGCGCCTTAATTATAATTTTATCTGTAAGGATATCCTGCTTTTTCCATCGTTGCTGCATATAATTTAAATGCATCAACAACTTTTTTAGCTCTTGGACTAATCTTAGAAGTTTCATCCCAGAATTGTTCAGAGTCTTTAACCACTTGACTCCACTCATTAGCTGGAAGACTTGTTAGTTCCATTTTCTTACCATTAACACGTAGGTCAGCCTCACCACCCCAGTACCATACTTGTCTATAGTAGTGAGAGTCATTAATTGACATTCTGTAAAGAGCCTGAAGTTTTGGACTTAGCTTATCCCAACTTTTTTGGTTAGCAAAATATGATCCAAACCATGCACCTGTTACAGAGTTAGTTAATGCGTACTTACAAATATCAGCCCAACCGACTTCGTAGGCCTCTGTAAATCCACACCAACAAACACCATCTAATTCTCCAGTTTGCATTGCTACTTCAACATCATCCCATGGCACGATTACTGGAATTAATCCATATCTCGCTAAGAATTTACCTGCTGTTGGAACACCAAACACACGTAAACCTTTCATGTCAGATAATTTTGTAATTTTTTTATTTACAGTGAATAAATGACAAGGGTCCCATGCACTGGTACTTAACCATTGAACTCCTTTTACTTCACTATAAGCTTCATCCCAAATCTCATTTAAACCATAATATTTAAATAAAGATGGGACATCTAAGCTATATCTTGTTGCAAATGGGAAGTATCCACCAAAAACTTGAATGTCTACAGGTGAACCCATTGTTGCGTCATCACTTTGAACAGCATCAATAGTTCCAGCTTGCATTGCTCTAAATAATTCATCTGTCGGAACAAGTTGATCTGCGTAATATAGTTCAATTTCCATTTCTCCATATGCAGCTTTGTTAAAAGCTTCAATTTGAGGTTTTATAACGTGCGCACCAAGTGGAGCACCAGAATATGTCTGTAATCTCCATTTAATTGGATTTGATGCTGAATAAGCGTATGGAGCTTTAATAGCCGTTGCTCCTGCAGCACCCAACGTTAGTAAACCTGCTTTTTTAATAAACGAACGTCTTTTATTCGTTATTATTTTTTTATCTTTTTTCACTTGGTCTCCTCTCGTTTATAAAAATTATAACAAAAATATTATTATAAATTAAATTCTTATGAAACTTAAATATCTAAGAATAATTAAAGATTATTAAATTTAAAAAAAATTTTTTAAACTTGAAGTTGAATTATCTAGATAAATATTTTTCTGGAAGATAAGTTGCAATTTCTGGAAAAGCCATAACTATTGCTAAACCAATTACCATAATGAGCACAAAAGGAATTATAGATCTATAAATATCTTGTAATGTAATTTCTTTTGGAGCCATTGCTCTCATTAAAAATAAGTTATATCCAAATGGAGGGGTCATATAGGCTATCTGACAAGTTATAGTATAAAGAACTCCATACCAGATTGGATCAAAACCTAATGAAATAATTAAGGGTACATATAGCGGTGCAACAATTACTAACATTGCCGTATCATCTAAAAACATTCCCATTAAAATATAAGAAAGTTGCATCATAATTAGCACACCCCATGGTGTTAAATTCCATCTTTCAATAAAAAGTGTTTCAATCGCACGTCCAGCACCTAAACCATCAAATACTGCTCCAAAAGTCAAAGCTGCTAAAATAATCCACATAAACATGCACGAAACTCCTAAGGTCTTTTTAAGAGTGTTTTCTAGAACCTGTCTATTGAATCTTCTTTTATAAATTGCTGCTAAAGTTGCTAAGAACGCACCAACAGCAGAACACTCAACTAAACTTGCAATTCCCATAAGAAAAAGACCTGTCATGAAAAAAAATATTAAGAAAGGAATAATACCTGCTTTTAATAAATCTATTTTCTCAGCTGTAGATATATTTCTTTCCTCTTTTTTTAAAGGTGGTCCCAACTCTGGCTGAAGTTTGCATCTCACATAAATATAAATTAAAAATAATGAGGCCATTAACAAGCCTGGTAGAATTCCAGCCATCCAAAGTTTACTAACAGGTTGTCGAGCAATCATTCCATATAATACCATCACAACACTTGGGGGAATAAGAATCCCAAGCGAACTTCCAGCTTGTACTACACCAGTGATCATCCTTTTATCATAATTTCTCTTTAACATTTCAGGTAAAGCTATAGTTGCTCCAATTGCCATTCCCGCAACGCTTAAACCATTCATTGCTGAAATAGCTACCATCATGAACATTGTTCCAATTGCTAGACCACCTTTCAAGCCCCCAAATAATACGTGAAACATTTTATAGAGATCATTGGCAATACCAGACTCGGATATCATGAAACCCATATAAATAAACAAAGGTAAAGTTAACATAGGATACCATTTGAATAGTTTCCACGTTGCTGTATAAGGCATTTCCATTGAACCCTCACCCCAAATTAATAGAGCTGAAGCAGCAGCAACAAAACCAATAGCACCAAAAACTCTTTGGCCAGTAAACATCATCGCTAACATGGTTATGAACATGAATAATGCTATGAATTCGTAACTCAAATATTGCGCCAACATAATTAAATCTTGTTCTCTTTTATTTTAGCAAAATCTTTAAACAAAGTTGAAAATGCTTGAAGTAACATTAATAAAATTCCTATTAACATTAATGTTTTAATTGGCCAAACATATGGTGCCCATGCAGTAAAAAGTTTTTGCTTAGTTTCAATTGTATAAATCAAACTTGTTATTGAACCAAGAAATAACAAAACTAAGTAAAAAATAAGAAAAATACTTGTGAAAATATCCATTTTTGCTTTGCCTTTTTTTGATAGCCTCCCATAAAACAAATCCATTCTAACATGATCATCTGTGATCATAGAATATCCACCACCAAGAAGATAATATGCAGTGATGGTAAATTGTGCCATTTCAATTATCCACATCAACGGGTAATTAATAATATTTCTTGTCACAAAGGATAAGATTAAAAGAAACATCATGAAAAAAACCCAGTACATGACAAATCTTCCAATTTTCTCACAAGTTAGATCAACAAATTTTACATATATGGATATAAATTTTGGCATTACTGAATAATTTCAGTAGTTTATAGAGCAAATGAAAAAATCTTACAAATTTAAATTAAATCATCTGTTGATTAATTAACTGTTTTATTTCTCTAATCATTATTTTAGGGGACTGCATTGCTGGATATATTTCTTGAGCTTTTTCATAGCTTTCAATTGCTTTTTCATAATTTTTTAATTTTATATTGACTAAACCTTGGCCTGCTAGAGCTCCAAAATGTCTTTTTTCTAAATTAAGAACTTTATCTATGTCATTTTGAGAAGCTTCATAATCTCCAATCATATAAAGGACTGTCGCTCTTTTATTCCAAGCTTCTGCCCAATTTTGATCTAAATTAATTACTTCTGTAAAAATTTCTAAAGCTTCATTTAATTTTTGATTTCTTATAAACTTTGAACCTTGTTTTAATTTTATAGTTAATTTTTCATCTGTAGGATGTGTGCTCCATAAATTCCAAATTTCTTGCTCAACAATAGATGCTACTTTTGTCTGATTAATTTTCAACTCATCAAATAGCTTATTAAGTATTATATCTCTGTCCTCTGCAAAAACATTTGAATTAAAAAATAAAAAAACTAGAAAAAAAAATAATTTCTTATTCATAATTTAAATAAGAAATTATACTCTTTTTAATTGTATCGCTAACTATAATTGTTCCCTCTATATTAGGATGAATGCCATCTTGTTGATTTAAACTTGGATTAAGTGCCACACCTTCAAGAAGAAATGGGATTAATGCTAAATTATATTTTTTTGATAACTTTGGATAAATAGCATCAAACTCTTTTTTATATTTTTTCCCATGAGAGTCTGGCGCTACCATTCCAGCTAAAATAATTTTAATCTTTTTATTTTGAGCAACATTTATTATTTGTTCTAAATTTCTTTCCGTTTCTCCTGGTTGAATTCCTCTTAGCATATCATTGGCTCCTAGTCCTAAAATAATTAAATCTATTCCTGGCTCTGATAAACTCCAATCAGCTCTATTTAATCCACCTGATGATGTGCTTCCAGAAACACTCCCATTAATGACTTTAATTTTTAAACCACTTTGCTTAAGATTTTTTTCTAAAACTATTGATAAATGATGTTCTTTAGGTAATCCATAACCAGCCATCAAACTATCACCAAACAAAACAACCTTTTCTATTGCACTTGCGTTTATGTGCACTAGAAAGAATATCAAAATTTTTATAAATATAGTTTTATTCATGAGTGCTCTTCTTAAATTAAAAAAAATAAATCTCAAATACCAAACTGGTAAAGATAGTATCAATGTTTTAAAGAATATTGATTTAAATATTAAGAAAAAAGAAACTGTTTCAGTAGTTGGAGAAAGTGGCTCAGGGAAAACAAGTTTAATAATGTTAATTGGGGGCTTAGAAAAACCAACCTCAGGTAAAATAATATTTAATGATCAGGAAATAACTGGCCTTAGTGAGGACGAAATATCTGAGGTAAGAAAAAAAAATATTGGAATAATATTTCAGTCGTTTTATTTAATTCCTAATTATACAGCGGTTGAAAATGTTGCGCTTACACTCGAACTTAATAATTTCAAAAATCCAGAAAAAGAATCAAAAATTTTATTAGATCGTTTTGGTTTGAAACATCGTTTCAATAATCTACCAAGTCAATTATCAGGTGGTGAACAACAAAGGGTTGCTATCGCTAGAGCAATTGCAATGAAACCAGAATTAATCTTAGCAGATGAACCAACCGGAAACCTAGATACTGAAAATTCTATCATGATTGCAAATATTTTATTTAAGTATGTCAAGGAAGAAGGTTCTTCTTTAATCATGGTAACCCATGACCCTAAACTTGCTGACAAAGCTAAAAGAAAAATAAAAATAAAAGATGGAAAAATTAAATAATCCTTCAGAATTTAGTTTGATATTTAAATACGCTTTAAAAGACTTAAGCAGAAATTATCATAAAATTTCCAGTATCATTGTTACACTCTTTATAAGTTTATTTATCTTAAGTGCTATTTTCACAATTGAAGATAGTCTTAAAAAAGAACTAAATGATAATGCCAAAGCTCTTTTGGGTGGAGATTTAGAGATTGATTACAATCGTAATCAAGGAAATTTAGATCTAGTTAACAAAGTAAAAGAATTTGCAACTGTTTCTCAAATGATTGAGTTCAGCACTATGCTTTCAACTACTAGCAGAGAAAAAAATAAATCATTATTTACTAGAATTAAAACTGTAGATGAAAAATATCCTTTGTATGGAAATGTTGTGTATGAGCCAAGTGGTGCTTATGAAAGAATGCAAAAAGAACCTAACACTATCTTGGTCAATGAAAGTTTATCAAAAACCCTGAATATTAAAATTAATGAATTAGTAAAAGTCCAAGATCAAAATTTTAAAGTAATTGGAATTATTAAATCAGTACCAGATGTAAGTGGATTTGTTGCATTTGGCGATTGGGCTTTGGCAGGAAAACAAACTTTAGAAATTTTAAAACTCAACGGAATTGGAAGCTTTTTAAACTATGAGTACAAAGTAAAGTTTAATGAAAATGATAATCCAGAAGAAATTGAGCAACGAATAGAGGAAATCTTTAAAGACGATCAAAAAGTTAAACTTAGATATCCTGAAAATTCTGCAGGTGGAATAAAAAGAATTATTAACAATTTTTCTCAATTTTTATCCCTTGTATCTATCAGCGCAATGTTGATAGCGGGTATTGGAATAGCAAATACTCTGCTTTCTTTTATTAATCAAAACAACATGTCGATAGCTGTAAGAAAAGCAGTTGGCTTTTATTCGGGCAATATTAAAACACTATATTATCTGCAGTTATTTATACTTTTATTTATCATCACTGTTGTTGCTTATGGATCGAGTTTTTTAATTGTACCAATAGCAGATAAATATTTATCTGATGGATTGGGATTGAATGTTTATCCAGTGTTTTCATTGCT
>CACJRK010000017.1 GCA_902595795.1 uncultured Pelagibacteraceae bacterium | reverse complement strand
AATATTTCATCACTTTCATCTTTATTCATATCGACTATTTGTTTTGTATAAGTCCAATTTACAAAAAGAATTTGTTTTCCAGTTTCTGGATGAGTTCTTAAAATTGGATGTGTATTCGAATATTCATCCATGTTACCGTTACTTTCCATGGCTTTATATTTATCTAGGAAAAATCCTCCACCTAATGATGAATGAACTGCTTTTTTATTTTTAATCTTATTTTTTATCTCTTCATCCAATGTTTCCCATGCAAGTTCCATGTTTGAAAAAACAGTATCTCCTCCTACTGGCGGAATTTTAATTGATTTTAAAATTACCGCTTTTGTTGGTTTTTCATTATAGCTTACATCAGAATGCCAACCTTCACCCCATTGTGTTTTTTCCTCAGGTTTTTTAATTATTCTAACAATTTCTGGAAATTTGCTTAGACCTTTTACATAAGCATGTGTTTCTAAAGGTCCAAATTTTGACGCTAAAGCAATATGCTGTTCTGATGTTAATTGTTGATTTCTAAAGAAAATAACTTTGTGTTCTAATAATAGATTATTTATTTTTTCAAAATTTTTATCTGATATGTCTGTTAAATCTATTCCATTAATTTCTGCACCTAAAGCTCCAGATAATAAATCTATTTTAATACTCATCTATAAATTAGCTATTTTTTAAGTTTATTTGAAAATTGTAAATTATCGAACTTAAATTTAGACTTATTTTCTTCTATAAAATTATTCATTATTAGTATTTTTTCTTTTTCAAATTCAGCAACTTTTCTTAATTCTAGATTGATATATAAAGCTAAAACTTCAGTTGTAGAAGATAAAATATTTTTACTTTTTTCATACATTTCTAATTTATATTGCAATCTTTTTTCATCATGGTCACAATACGATAAATAGATATCTACCTCTTCTCCTTCTTTAACTTCATTATTATAAGTAGTGTGAGTTTCAACAACCATTGTACTTCTTTTAGTATTTATTGCTGCTTCTTCTCCCATTTTAAAACTAGACAGCATTTTTTCTGCAGCTTTATCAAAAACTAAAATATAATATGATAAATTCATATGATTATTATAATCTGTCCATTCATTTATTATTTTTGTAGTTTTAAGTAGTACAGACATTACTGATTAAGTACTTGCAAAATTTGATCTGTAAGCTTTTTAATTTCATCTACAGCACTCCCTTTTCTTTGTTTTTCAATTGCTGTTTTGCCTTCACCCATAGAAGAGGCATATATTTGACGATTACCAATTATTGTATCAACAGCGGGCACATTCAAGCTTTTGATATAATCATTTGTTTTAATAATTTGTTTTGATCTTTGGTTGGCTCGATTAATTTGTATCATAATTTTTTTATTTGCTTTTTTAGCAATTTCTATGATTGCTTCTGTTGCCCAAAAATCTACATGTGAGGGTGTCATTGGAATTAAAACTAAATCCGAAGCTTCAATTGATGGTCGGGCATCAGATTCTATTTTGGGAGGAGTATCTATTATAACAATGTCATGATCTTTTTTTAAATTTTTAGATTCATACTGTGCACCCCAAAGACTAGCAGTTTTAAAACTTAAATTGTCGTTTGAAATATTTTTTTCTGATCTGATCATAAACCATTGTCCAAGACTACCTTGTGGATCAGTATCAATTACTGCAACTTTTAAATTTTGAAATTTAATAAAACCCATTGCTAAGTGTATTGCCAAAGTTGTTTTTCCTGTGCCGCCTTTTTGTTGTGAAATAGTTATAACTTTTGAGAGCATAATTTTAGATAATATATTTATAAAACTGATCTAGAAATAAAATTTTAATTTCAATCTGAACGATAAAAATTTTTTTCTACTTTTAATTGAATTAATTTTTGAAAGTTTAATAAATCGCTTATTTATTAAATTATAAACTTATAAAAAATATATATAAAAAAAATAAAGAATTTTTAATTCAATTTGTGTCAAAGTTGCAGAATAATTAGTTTTTTTTTACAGACTATTTAGAAAGGGTGAATGAATAAGTTATTGTTACCAGCAGATATAGTAGGAGGATCATTTTGGTTAATCTCTGTTGCTATGATTGGTGCAGCAATTTTTTTCTTTTTAGAGAGAGGTAGAGTTTCACACAGATGGGGTACAGTAATGAACCTTGTCGGAGTGATAGCTTTAATGTCTTCAATTCATTATTTCTATGCAAAAAACTTGTGGGTGTTAAATGGACAGGCACCTACCGCATTAAGATATATCGATTGGCTATTAACTTTTCCACTTACGATACTGACTTTTTATGTCATGCTAAAATCTGTTTATGATGTGAAGAGAGGTATGTTTTGGAGATTATTAGTTGGTACTCTAGTTTGGGTAATCGCACAATTGTTAGGAGCTTATGGTTACATGAGTGTAACATTGGGCTTCTTAGTTGGAATAGTTGGATGGTTATACATTATAGGTGAGCTTTATATGGGTGATACTGGAAGAGCTAATAGCGCATGTAATAATGAAAGCGTTCAAATGGCATTCTTCGCAAACAGACTAATAATCACAATTGGTTTTTCAATTTATCATATTGGATATTTTATAGAGCATTTAGCGGGAGGAGCTAACATTAATAGTTTAAACGTGATTTATAATTTAGCAGACGTATTAAATAAAATTATATTTGGAATGATTATTTATAGCGCTGCTCTTCAAGATACTAAGAAAGGGGTACAAAACAATAGGGAGGTTTAATTTATGACTAAAGGAGCAGATATAATAGCAGGAATAATATTACTTGCGTTAGCTATTGCAATTATTGTTTATTTATTGCACTGGCTTTACAGAAGATCTTCAAAAGAAGTTTCATTTGTGAGAACAGGAATGTTGGGAGAAAAAGTTGTAATATCTGGAGGAGCCTTTGTCTTACCTATTATTCATAACATTACTCAAGTAGGTATGCGTACTTTAAGTATAACAATTAAACGAGGTGGAGATAAATCTTTAATCACGAAAGATAGAATGAGAGCAGAACTAGTTACAGAATTTTTTACAAAAGTTCCACCTGAAGCTAAAGCAGTGTCTACAGCGGCTCAAACATTAGGAAACAGAACTTTAGATCCTGAGCATTTAAGAGAAGTTGTTCAAGGTAGATTTGCAGATGCACTTGGAGAAGTTGCTGCAAAAATGACTCTTGATGAGATACAAGAAAATAGAGGTACGTTTGTTAAAGAAGTTAGAAAGATAGCAGATGAGTCTATTGGTCATACTGGTTTAGCTCTAGAGACTGTTTCAATAATTTCGTTAGACCAAACACCTATAGAGCAATTTAATCCTGCAAACACTTTTGACTCTCAAGGTTTAACTCAGTTAACAGAACAAATTGAAGCAAGAAAGAAAAAAAGAAACGACATCACGCAAGATACAAAAATTTCTATAGAAAATAAAAATTTAGAAACAGTTCAAAAAGAATTGCAGATTAAGAAAAATGAGGAATTTTCAAGATATCAACAGGAAAGAGAAATTGCTGTACAAAAAGCCAATGAAAGAACTGAAACTATAAAGAAAAAAGCTGAAAAAGAGCGAGAAGCTGAGGAATCTGAAATTAAAAACCAAGAAGCTGTAGAGGTTGCAAAAATTTCTCAAAACCAGGTAATTGAAGTAGAGAGAAAATTAACTGAGACAAGATTAATAGAAGAAATAGAAAAAAGAAGAAGAGAGCAAAATGCACTCGAACAAGATGCAGCTTTAGATATCAGACAAAAGAATTTAGATACTGAAGTTAAAATTTTGGATCTAGATAAAGAAAGCGAATATGCTAGGCTGGAAAAACAAAGACTAGTAGATACTAAACGAGCTCAAGAGAAGGCAGAAATTATTAAAGAACAATCTGACAAACAAAGAGAGTCGGAGGAAGCACAAATTATCGCTGAGCAACAAATAAAAAATGCAAAAATTGCGCAACAAAAAAATATTGATGCGCATAGAATTGAGTCTGAAAAAGAAGTTAGAACTTTAGATATAGAGAAAGCCAAAAGAATTCAAATTGAAGAACATCAAAAAGAACTTGAAATACTTGAAAAATCTAAAGAAGTTCTAAAATCTAAAGCAGACGAGCAAAATACTAGAGCTAAAGCAGTTGAAGCTGAAGAAAAAGCTAATTCAACAAGATATATCGAAAAAGCTGAAGGAATGAAACAGGTTGACGTTATATCTGCTGCATCTAAAGCAGAGCAAGATAAATATGAAACTATGGCGGCGAAATTAAGATATGAAATTGATGCTGCTGGTAAAGAAGCTCTTAATATGGCTGAAAATGTTAGAAGTGATGCGAGCAGAAGAAGCGCTTTAAGAAATAAATTAGCTGAGAAAATAGAGTCTATAATCAGAGAAAGTGTTAAGCCAATGGCAAATATTGGGGATATCAAAATTGTTGATGTTAGTGGCTTACCAGGTTTCAGTGGAACAGCTGGCGGAGGATCTGCCGGTGGAGGCAAAGATGTTTCAGGTGGCAAGAGCTCAGGTAACTTAGCAGATAATGTTGTAAGCTCAGCATTAAGATACAGAGCTCATCAACCATTTTTAGACAGTCTTCTGAAAGAAATCGGAATGAATCCTGGAGAAATTAGCAACATTAGAAATATCTTAGGAGATTATGGTAATCCTAAAAAAGATTATCACATGAACTTTGGTGAAAATGTTAACGCAGATTTAAAAGGAGACAAGAGTCCAAAAAAATAAAATTAAATAAAAAATTATGAGTGTTGAATTAGAAAACTGGGCAAAAAAATACGAAGAGTTTACAAATAATGATGAAACCATCAAAGCGATGGCAAAATATTATACTTGCTCTTTTATGTTTGACATGGAAAGTGCAAAAGTAATTATTGAAATGCATGATGGAAAAGTAAAAAATATTAATACCAATCCGTCACCTTTAGACCCTTATGATTTTGCATTAAGAGCATCAGCCAATACGTGGAAAGAATTTGGCCAGCCGATACCAAAACCTATGTATCATGGAATTTGGTCAGCTAGTTTTTTAAGAGATTTAAAAATTGAAGGCAATCACTTAGTCCTTATGAAAAATCTAAGAAACTTTACTGTTCAATTTGAATTATTAAGAAAGACAGGAGTGCCGGTTTAATGTCTAAAAATTGGAGGATTTTAAAATGGTAAAACATCATGATGTAGTTGGGCGATATGTAACAATTGAAGTTGATGATTGTGAATATAAGGTATTTTATCTTCAAAATGGAAAAGGCATACCTTTAATTTGTCAACATACAGCAGGATGTCATAATCATCAATGGAGAGGACTATTAGAAGACCCAGAAATAACAAAAAATTATAATGTGATTGCATATGATTTACCTCGTCATGGGAAATCGGATCCTCCACATAATAAAGAGTGGTGGAAAGAAGAATACAAACTTACTGCAGAGCATTATTGTAACTTCATAGTCAAATTATGTGATGCTTTGGGTCTACAAAATCCAATTTTCATGGGGTCGTCTTTTGGAGGAAATGTTGCTTTACAATTAGCATTAAGACACCCGAATAAATTTAGAGCTGTAATTCCAGTAGAGGCTGCCGATTATGCCCCAGGATTTTATCTTGATTGGTGGAGACATCCTCACGCAAATGCAGCTCAGGTTTGTGCAAGCGGTACATGGGATTTGATGGCACCACAGTCACCAGAAAAAGATAGATGGTTAACTTGGCATTATTATACTCAAGGATCAGAGGCTTTTAAAGGCGATTTATACTTTTATTCTGTGGATCATGACTTAAGAAAAGAATTACAAAACATTGATGGCCATAAGTGTCCAGTAATAATGCTTACAGGAACTTATGATTATTTAACACCTCCAGAGGCGACAGAAAATACCGCGCGACAAATCAAAGGTGGGGTTTATATAGAAATGGCTGATATAGGCCATTTTCCGATGAGTGAAAACCATGAAGTTTTTAGAGTTTATTTAATGGAAGCCTTAAAAATAATTCAAGAAAGGACTAGTAAATAATATTTTACTGAGGAGAAGATATGGATAAAGACAAAACTGGAGTTCAATTAAATTTAGGTCACACCAGTACGGATGATTTCATCACAGAGAAATATGTTTTGCCTCTGTTAAGAGATGAAAAAATGAGAAATAAACTAATAGAAGAGCACAGAGCAACTCCCGTTGGTAAAGCACCCCAACCTCACAAAGGTCAGCCAATGGTTGAGCACAGTAAGGAATTACAAATTGTACTAGATAAACTTAGACGACAGCCGATGCATATAAAAAAATATGTAACAATATGCAAAAAAGATTTTGAAGATTACAGAATTGGAATAGTTACAGGTGTTAGAGGTGAACCTGTTGAAATATTAGACGACTCATATTCTTCAGAGGAAGCTTGCGAGCATGCAATATTTTTGAAAAGAATTTTAGATTTATTAGAAAGACACGGTGGATAATTAAATGTTAAGAATAACTGGTTATAGTGACAAATATACTGCGTTCCCTGGAGAGGAAATAAAATTTTATGTTAATGCTGAAAAAAATGAAAATTACGAAGTTCAAATAGTAAGATTAATACACGGTGACACGAATCCTGAAGGTCCAGGTTATAAAGATGAAGAGGTAGGAGCCGAATGTAATGGAAACTATCAAGGAAGAAATCAAAAAATTCATGGTGGTTCTTATTTAATTGTTCCTCAAGATGATAGACTAAATACATCTAGTTTTACTCTGCAAGCTTATATTTTTCCAACTACTCCAGACAAAGGTAGACAAGGAATTTTAACTAAGTGGAATCAAAAAACTAAAAGTGGTTATGGACTTTTTATTGATGAAAATGCTTGTTTGTCAGTATCGATAGGAGATGGTAACGGACAAATATCTGCACTTTCGAGTGAAAAAAAATTAATGAGAAAAGTTTGGTATCTAGTAGCCGCTTCCTATGATGCAGAAACAGGCAAGTTAAAACTTTATCAAGAGCCTTGTGTGACACCGACAAATGGTGGATTAGGTATGTCACTTCTTCATCCGGCAGATGAAACAACATCCTATGTAGAATCTATTAGTAATTTAAAACCAAGAGCGAATGATGCCCCTTTCTTAATGGCAGCTTGTTCTTTAAATGACAGATCAGGCAGACATATACATGGTGCACATTATAAAGAAGCTACAAGCCCTGTTGAGTTACCTGAGCAAACTTTAACTTATAATGGTAAAATCGATAGACCAAGATTAAGCAAAAAAGCATTATCAAAATCTGATATAGAGTCTCTTGCAAGAGGATTTACTGATTGCACATCTGAGTTAAGATCTGAAGTAATCGGTGCATGGGATTTCCATGCTAATATCACTAAAAATATAGCTTCTACCCACATTGTAGATAAAACCTCAAATCATTTAAACGGATTTATAATAAATTTACCATGTCGAGGAATGACAGGTTACAATTGGACTGCAGATGAAATGGTGTTTCACCACAAACCCGAGGAATATGGGGCTATACATTTTCATGATGATGATATTGATGATGCAAGATGGGATGTAGATTTTACTTACAAAGTCCCAGATTTAATAAGAAGTGGAGTTTATGCTGCTAGGTTAAGAATTAATGGTGAGGAGTCAGCAGAAACTGAAGATTTTATACCATTTGTAATCAAACCACCAAAAGGCAAAACAACTTCTGATCTTCTGTTTGTTTTACCAACAAATAGTTACATCGCTTACTCAAATGATAATTTAGGAACTAATTCTGTTGTAGCACAATTACTAGCCGGAAAAGTTCCTGTTTTAGGTGCATCTGATTTATATCTTAATGAACATAGAGAATATGGCTTATCAACTTATTCACAACACTCTGATGGAAGTGGTGTAGCAATTTCATCAAGATTAAGACCAATTCTTAATATGAGACCAAAATATAGACACTGGTTATCTCCTTCACTATGGCAATTGAATGCAGATCTTCATTTAACAGATTGGTTAGAAGAAAAGAATTTTGATTTTGATGTGGTTACTGACGAAGATTTACATCTAGAGGGTGTTGAATTATTAAATCGATATAAATGTGTTCTTACTGGATCACACCCAGAATACAGTTCTGAGAAAATGTTAGCTGCTTATGAACAGTATCAATTGAACGGTGGAAGATGGATTTATTTAGGATCAGATGGATTTTACTGGATAAGCGAATATCACCCTGATAATCCAAATATAATTGAAGTTAGAAAAGGTGAGGCAGGCACAAGGGCTTGGACTGCAAACCCAGGAGAGTATAACAACGCATTCGATGGAAAGTATGGAGGTATGTGGAGAGCAAGAGGAAGAATACCTTCAAAAGTTTGTGGACTTACATTTACTGCATATGGATTTGATGTAAGTTCTTATTATAAAAGATGTCCAGATAGCAAAAGACCAGAATGTTCATGGATATTTGATGGAGTTGGTGAAGATGAGGTAATTGGAGATTTTGGTTTAGTTGGTGGAGGTGCAGCTGGATTAGAGCTTGATAGATATGATTTAGAATTTGGGACACCTCACAATGCTTATTTATTAGCAAGGTCTGAAAATCATACTAATCTTATGATGCAGGTAAACGAGGAAATTCATTTTACTGTAAGAGGATATTATGGGGGTGGAACTGAAAACCCGATGGTAAGAGCAGATATGATTTATTATAAAACTCCAAATGATGGAGCGCTTTTTGCTCCAGGCTCGTTGTCATTTTGTGGAAGTTTATCTTACAATAACTATAACAATAATGTTTCAAAAATTCTTGAAAATGCAATTAGAGGATTTTTAAAGGAAGGTCCTTTACCATAATGACCAATCATCAATTTACTAGGCCTGAAGGAACTGGGGGAAAAAGTATCTTAGGATCTGATGATAAAACACCATTAAACCAGTTGGAAAAAGAAGCTTTAGGAGATTTGGATCAAGATAAGTTAAATGAATTAGCAAAATGCTTATTTACACTGAATAATAGAAGATATGGACCAATACCAGGAGCATATATGGTTATGTGCACAAATCCTGGAAAAGAGTGGTGTGTTGCTCAACTAAATGCAGATCGAGCTAAACCATTTATTATTTTTGAGGATAAAAAATATTCATCAATAAAAGAGGCCCAGCAAGAAGCAGAGAGAATTAAAAAAGAAAAAGGTGAAACAGCACCAAGACGCTGCACTTGATCAATAGAAGGGATCTAAGTTATGGCAAACTCCAAAGTCCTTGTTAAAAATGATAAAGTCATTGTGACTGAATGGTCTTTTGATATAGGTGATAGCACCGGTCATCATATCCATCAATATAATTATGTTGTAGTTCCAATGTTAGATGGTGAGCTTAAAATAATTGATAAAAATAATAATGAAACGATTTCAAAATTAACAAAAGGTGTTGCTTATTACCGAGACAAAGGAGTAGAGCACAACGTATTTAATAACAATAATTTTCCGTATTCTTTTATAGAAGTTGAAATGGTAGATTAAAATGTCAGAAAAGTCTGTTTGGTTATTTTTATTTATTTTACTTTATGCAGCATTTTGTTTTTTTTGGGGAGTAAGAGGATCGAAGTTTAATTCAGAAAATCCTCAAAAATATTATTTAGCTGATAAAAATGTTTCCTCTTGGGTATTTTTCTTTGCTGCAACAGCCGCAACATTTGCTGGTTTAACTATAATTTCTCAAACAAGTTTAATATACAACGACGGATTTCAATATGTTGGAACAGCATTTATTGCGATTACAGTTCCACTTGGTAGTATCTTTTTCTTTAAAAGACAATGGATGTTGAGTAGGAAGTTTGGATACATAACACCTGGTGAAATGTATTATGACTATTATAAAAGTGACACCTTAAGAATAATTACAGTTTTAGTAACTTTTTTTGTAGCAATTCCTTTGCTAGCAGTTTTTTTTGGAGCAACAGGTTTTTTGGTAAACATTTTGTCTGATGGATACATTTCACGAGATCTTGGGATGTGGGTTATTTCAACAATTGTATTATTTTATGTAACAAGAGGAGGTTTTAAATCCGTTGTTAGTGTAGGAGTGGTTCAATCATGGTTATATTTTTTAACTGTTATTATACTCGGTCTTATTATTTATTTTTTTGTAGGAAATTTTGAAACTTTCGGGAGAGCATTATCTAAAATTGCAACTACACCTATTAGCAATTGGGGTAATACCCAAGGATATGGAGGAGGAGATTTCAATGGATATTTTGCATTACCTGGTGTTATTCAATGGGTAGCAGGGCTAGGAAAAAACCCTGCAGTTGGAGGACCATGGACTGCTATGATGATATTTACTTTTGCTATTTCTTTTATGGGAGTAGTGTTATCTCCATCTTTCTCAATGTGGAGCTATACCGCAAAACATCCAAAAGTATTCTCTTATTATCAAATTTGGGGTTCAGCGGTAGTAGTTGGCATCTTATTGTTTGTATTT
The DNA here is from genome assembly GCA_902595795.1 of uncultured Pelagibacteraceae bacterium. GTDB lineage: Bacteria > Pseudomonadota > Alphaproteobacteria > Pelagibacterales > Pelagibacteraceae > Pelagibacter. Next base: position 12,211 of record CACJRK010000017.1, on the reverse strand, counting down.
GCTACTTATCAAGGTATAGGCGCCAGTTTGTTAGGTGCAAATTCTGAGATAAATAGTAGTGGCTTATCAATAAACAAAATACTCCCAGAAGTATCATCAGAAGATCATTCACTTCTAATTTATCAAATTATAAATTTAATGGATAACAGTGCTTTATGGGTAACTGGATTGTTAGCCGTAGGGGTAATTGCAGCAATTCAGTCTACTGCAGCGGCTTTTTTAATCACATCAGGAGGCATTATTACCAGAGATCTTTATAAAACCTATGTTAATAAAAATATTTCCTGGGAAAATGAATTAGTAGCAGTTCGAATAATTACAATGTTAATATTTTTAGCTGCACTTTATCTCGCAACATTTGCAAAACCTGCAATGGTAATTTTTAGTGGTATATCAATATCAATAGCTTTTCAGTTTTTAATTGTTCTTTTAGGTTTAATTTGGTTTCCATGGATAACCAGAGGGGCTGCAATATCTGGAATTATCATAGGAATTATTATTGTTGTTCTAACAGAGACTATCGGACAACAAATTTCAGGTAATAGATTACCATGGGGAAGATGGCCATTAACAATTCATTCTGGTGTTTGGGGATTGTTATTTAATGTATTTATATGCTTTTCTGTTTCAGCTTTTTCTTCACTAACAAAAATAGATTTAGATAGAAATCATAGACAAAAATATCATGACTTCTTAAATGATCACATGGGTCTTCATCCAAGTAGAACTAAACTTAGATCATTTGCTTATGTAATTGCTTTGATATGGTTATTTTTTGGTGCAGGCCCTGGACAAGTTCTTGGAAATAGTTTTTTTGGCGAACCAAGTGCAGGATATGATGAATGGATTTTAAAAATACCTTCTTTATGGGGATATCAATTAATCTGGTGGTTTTTTGGTATAGGTTTAATTTGGTTCTTGGCTAGTAAAATGGATCTATCAACTTTACCTAACAAACCTATACAAGCAAACGATTTATATAAGAGTCCAGATGAAATATCAGGAGAAGTTAATTATATAGATAAACTAGGAACAGGCTACGGTTGGATTTTAATACTAATTGGTATGGCTATTTTTGCAATAATCTTTTACGTATATTTTGTTTAGGTGATTATGAATTTAAATAATTTTACATTTAATACAACATCAGGAATTAGATTTGGTAATGGCACGTCTAAAAGTTGTGTTTCAGAAATATCTCAAAAACTTGGACCAAATATTTTATTTATTACAGACAAAGATTTAATGTCATTAAAATTAACAGAGCCTACTTTAATTGAATTAAACAAACTATCTTCAAAAGTAGAAGTTTTCCAGGATGTTGAGGCTGATCCTTCACTAAAAACACTAATGAATGCGATAGAGATTGGGAAGAAAAATAAAATTACAGGAGTTATTGGTTTTGGAGGCGGTTCATCAATGGATGTTGCTAAGCTAACTTCACTAATCCTAGGTTCAAACGAGAATATTGAAGAGGCATGGGGTGTTTCTAACGCTAAAGGTCCAAGATTACCTTTAATATTAGTTCCAACCACAGCAGGAACAGGTTCTGAAGTGACTCCTATATCTATAATTACTGTAGGAGAGGAGGAAAAAAAAGGTGTATCTTCTCCAATTATTCTTCCAGATATAGCTATTTTGGATCCAGAATTAACCGTTGGTTTACCAGCTCATACTACTGCAGCAACAGGTATTGATGCAATGGTTCATGCAATAGAGGGTTATGCCTCTGCAAATAAAAATAACAATCCAATATCGAAAATGATTGCTGTAGAGGCACTGAAGCTTTTAGGAGGCTCAATTGAAAAAGCTGTTTTTGAAGGCTCAAATATTGAGGCAAGAGGCAATATGTTATTAGGTGCAATGTTAGCAGGAAAATCTTTTGCTAATTCTCCAGTTGCTGCTGTTCATGCTCTAGCATATCCTATTGGAGGAACATTTCATGTATCCCATGGTCTTTCAAACTCTCTAGTACTTCCATATGTTTTAAGATTTAATAGTGTAGATAATAAAGCTACAAAAGACTATTCAGAGTTAGCTCCGTTTCTTTTTCCAGATATCGATATGAGTAAGGGAAGCCAAGCTATTTGCAAGGAATTTATAGATAGGCTTGAAAATTTATCAAAAAAACTTGGTCTTCCACAAAAATTAAGGGAGGTCAATATTCCCAAGGAAGCATGTAAAAAAATGGCTTCAGATGCAATGAAACAAACCCGTTTATTAGTAAATAATCCAAGAGAAGTGACAGAAAATGACGCTCTTAACATTTATGAGGCTGCCTGGTAGAATTAATTATGGAAAATAATAAAGAAGATATTTTTGAAAATACAACAAAGTTTAATTCTGGAATTAAACTTTATATGTTCCAAACTGGATCTATAAAAACAAAATTAAAGTTCATTAAAATGAATCATAGTGAGGAACCTTATGAAATTCCAGTTCCATGGTTTTTAATAAAGCATCCTCAAGGAGATGTAATTATTGATGGTGGAATGCCAATTGAAGCAGCACTCGATAAGCATAAACATTGGGGTGATGTAGTAGATGCTTACGATCCAGTTATGAAAGTTTCTGAATGGTGTAAAGAGGTAGTTAAAACTGTAAATACAAACCCCGAGGATGTTAAATATGTTATACAAACCCATTTACATTTAGATCATTCAGGGGCGATTGGACATTTCCCAAACGCTACCCATATAACTCAAAGAATAGAATATGATTATGCCTTTAACCCTGACTGGTTTTCTCAACCCGCATATATAAGAGCAGATTTTGACAAACCAAATATAAGATGGAAATTTTTACAAGGCAAAAAAACAGATTTTTATGATGTCTATGGTGACGGAGTTATTAAAATAATATTTACTCCTGGCCATACTCCAGGTCATCAATCTGTTCTAGTAAATCTTCCAAAAACTGGATACATGCTGTTTACTGGAGATGCTTGTTACACAGGAGATCATTGGTGTGATAAATGCTTGCCAGGTCTTGTAGCATCTGCTTCTGACGCTGCTGACTCTGTTAAAAAATTAAGAAAGGTCGCAAAAGATCATAATGCTAAAGTAGTTTGGGGTCATGACCCTGTTACTTGGTTAGATTGGAAAAAAGCTCCAATGTTTTATTACGATTAATTAAACGCTCTCTTTTGGAGTTGTATTTTTCATAAAATCTTTTTGGTTAAAAATTTTCAACCATTTATCCAAAATTACGCAATCTTTAGTCCATTTGTCAGTGAATCTAAATTTTGTATATTCTAGAGCACAAGCAACCGCTATTTGATCCATTGATAAATCATCGATTGCGTGCCTTTTCCATTGGTTTTCAAGCCATTTTATTGTTCTAAAAATTCTAATTTCTTGCTTATCAATGAAAGATTTACTTTGTTCATTTGAAGGTCTAATTATTTCCATTCTTCTTTCTAGACCTGCTTCCATTAAACCATTTGCTAAAGAAATAATGGTCATTATTTCCCAGTAATTTTTTTGGTCAAATAAAGTTTTTTTTTGAGATATTGAGTCAAAATATAAACAAATATTGTCACTATCAACGATTGTTTGATTTTCATTAATAACTAGAGTTGGAATTTTTCTTAAAGGGTTAAAAGTATCTAAAAATTCAGACTCTTGAACTTTTATAATTTTCTCCTCTATTGGGATATCATGAATTAGGGCAGCAATTTTTGTTTTTCTTCCAAATGGTGAGTTTGGGCCGTTATAGAGAATAAGCTTTTTCACTGATTTATAACTTACATATTAGAGAGAAAATATTTATTGTGATAAATGTTTTAATCTCTGTTTTAAGTTCCTGAAAATTAATTAATTTTGGGTTTTGGTTTGATAAGCTAATATCCAAAATTGTCTTAGTTTCTTTTTTTGACATTCCTGTTTCATTTGAAAGTTCAACAATTGTTTTTAAATACTGTGTAATAAATTTTTGATCTTGATTCATAATATTATTCAATAACTATTGCTACCATTCCAGGCTCAACTGCCTCCTGATCGTTATGAATATTAACCTGGACTACTTTGCCATCAACAGGTGAACTATGATGCACCTCAGTCTTCATAACCTCCATGATAAATAAATTATCATCTTTTTTAACTTCATCTCCTTCCTGAACTAACACTTTCCATATATTTCCAGGGACTGTTGTTTTAACTTCTGTAGTCATAATTTATGATTTAATTTAAAAATATTTTACCTTGATGTCTTTCATTCCTTTTTTTTCAATAATTTTTTCCCTAATTTTTTTATCTCTATTTATCTTATCAAAATCAACAATTTTTATTTTATCAACCTTAATATTAGATTTTTTATTTTCATTTAGAAAGTTTTGATCAGATTTAGCTATACTTTTTTCACTACAAATGAGAGTTTGCTCTAATCTCATCTCTTGAGCTTTCTCGAGTGGTATTTCTTTAAACTTTAACATGTCACCAGGTTTTGCTTGTCCTAATTTCCAAAAAGCAGCTGATGGAACTGTATATGGTACTATAAATCCTCCCATACTAGGTCCATCGTTAACTAAAATAATTGGAGTTTGACCAGCAATATTAATTGCACCAATAGGATATCCTTGGTCTATAATATTTGATGGTTCGGCTCCGTGTTCTAAACCTTTATTGGTTGCTTTTTCAGTGAATGTCCAATTGGGACCTTCTAATCTATATCCTGTTCTATCGCTTTTAGATTGTAGTTTCCAATTCGTATTTAAAAACATTTTATGACCATTATCATCTATCCAATCATCGTTTGGTCCTTTTACTACTTCTACTTCCCAAGTTTTATCTTTTGAAAATTTAGGAATAAATTCATTTTTAATTTTTCTTCCAATCTCTGATTTTGATTTATTAATTTTAATTTCTTGGCCATCCTGAATAGCTTTTCCGTCTATACCTCCAACTCCAGCTTTATGAAAAGTAGATCTTGATCCAAGCCAAGGCTTGCTATCGATACCACCTGAAAAAGCAATATAGGATCTTGCTCCTATAGTCGCAAAACTCATTTCTAATATTTGGTCCTTTTCCACCTTAATACTTTCCCAAAGAGATATTGGTTTTCCATCAATCTTTGGATCCATATTTGCCCCAGTAATTGCGATAACTGCATCATTTTCAAATTTCAGGCTTGGACCCATAAACTGACATTCTAAAGCTGGTGCACCAGGATCATTTTGTAATAGAACGTTCGCAAGTCTAAATGACCAACTATCCATAGGACCTGATGGAGGAAAACCTTGATTTAAAGTTCCTATTCTTCCTGGATAATCTTGAACTGAAGTTTCTAAACCTTTTTTAATTACTTTGATCATTGTTAAAATCTCTTATTTGAATCTATCGTAGTTAACCATTTTTTATAATTCTTCACAGAAAATTTTTGATAATCAACAATATTGTAGTCATAAGACCCATCTTCAATTTTATTATATACATGATCAAACTCTTCATAACTTGTTGGAACAAATTTAACTCTATCGCCAGGTTGAAATAAACAAATATTATTTTCAAAAACTGGAAAACTTTTTTTTGTATCCCAAATAGGCACAGGAATTATTCCAAAGATTTGATAACCACCGGGCAATCTATCGGGATATATACAAGTAGAAGCACCTCCCATTCCTACTGTACCTTTAGGTGTCCATGTCCTTGGAGGATTATATTTAGGAACTGTTAATTTACATCGAGGGTCTAACGCCATCATAAATGGTAAGCCAGGCCAAAATCCAATTGCAGCAACCCAATATTCTGTTGATGAGTGAACTCTTACAAATTGTTCAGTGCTTTCTAATTCATTTAGCTCTGCAATAAGTTCTGGATCTGGTTTTTTTTTCGCAATTTTTTTGGAGTAATCTTCAATGCATTCTTGCGTCCATTTATCTAAGTAAACAGTTGGAAAAGAAAATACTCTACTATTTATTTCTATGTCATCAGTAGGCCCGAGAGACTCAATAAGGTTAAATAATTCTTTTTTTAATTCATGAAATTTAATTTCTTCAGGTTCGTAGTGAACGATCATAGACGCAAAGCATGGAGATGTTTCATACACACCTCTAATTTTATGGTCTTTTATCGCTTTAGCTAAATTTTGAGCTGTAAAATTAAGCTCTAAGTTCATTACATTTCCAAATTCTATTAGCATATATTTATCTCCAGCAGGCAAAAATTTTGGGGTATCATATATTTTTCCAGGAACATTATTGATTTTAGTTTTTGGAATTTCTTTAACTTCTTTTTTTGGAGAAACAATATTTTCAAACGCTTTTAAGTCTTTTTCAGAATAGTTTTGGCCATTTGATTTTTTTGGTGCTTTTGAAATAATATTTTCAAAGGCTTTAACATCTTTTTCAGTATAGTTTTTATTCTCTGATTTTTCTTTTTTAATTTCCTTTTTTTCTTTAGTTTTAATAGATTTAACTATTTCTTCTTTAATTTCTTTTTTATCCTCATATTTTGTAAAAATTGATAGGTTGTTTTCAATAAATTTTGTATTGAATTTAGCATCATTAAAAGAATTATTTTTTAAGACTTCAATTAAAAATTCTTTATTTGTTTTTATTCCCTCAATTTGCATACTTTGAAGAAAATCAGTCATTTTTCTAATAACGTCTGTTCTAGAAATTCCTTTACAAATAATTTTTGCTATCATTGGATCATAGTAAAAAGAAATTTCATCTCCTTCACCTACACCAATATCAATTCTTATATCTTTAGAAACTTCAGGAAATCGTAATTTAGAAATTTTTCCAGGTGAAGGTAAAAAGTTTTTTTTGGGATCTTCGGCATAAAGTCTACATTCCATTGTATTCCCATTTTTAGAAATTTTAGATTGTGAAACTTGACTAGAATCAAGATTTAAAGCGTATTTTAACTGTAATTCTACCAGATCAATACCAGTTATTTCCTCTGTTACCGGGTGTTCAACTTGAATTCTAGTATTCATTTCAAGAAAATAAAATTTTTTTTGATCAATATCGTAAATAAATTCAATTGTACCAGCTCCCTCATATTTTTGGTCTGATGCAAATTTTACAGACATTTGTGCCATTTCGTTAATAATAGATTGATCAACTTTTGGCGCTGGGCTCTCTTCAATTATTTTTTGAAATCTTCTTTGAATTGAACAATCTCGTTCATAGAAATGAACCGAATTTCTTTCTCCATAACCAAATATTTGAATTTCTATGTGTCTTGAATTTCTTATAAATTTTTCAAGAAAGATATCACTATTACCAAAAGCTTTTTTGGCTAAATTTTTTGTTTTATCAACTGCAGTTTTAAGTTCATTGAAGTTGTTTGCAATCTGCATACCAATACCACCGCCGCCAGCACTTGCTTTTATTAATATTGGATAACCTATTTCCATACATTTTTTTTCTAAATCACTTGATTCTATTTCGTCATTTTTAAGACCAGGGCAAATCGGTAGATTACTTTTTATAGCAAGTTCTCTTGCAATATCTTTATTACCCATTGATGTTATATTGTTTGGCTTTGGTCCTATCCATGTAATTCCAGAATCCATAACGCTTTGAGCAAATTCTGCATTTTCAGATAAAAAACCATAACCTGGATGAATTGCATCAGCTTTTGAACTTAGCGCTGCATTAATTATTTTTCTTGTTGATAAATAACTTTCTTGGGCTTTCGACTCTCCAATATGAACAGCTTCATCTGCTATTCGCACATGTTTACTTTTTTTGTCTGCATCTGAGTATACTGCTATTGTATGCAAATTTAGCTTTTTACAACTCTCAATTATTCTACAAGCTATTTCTCCTCTATTCGCAATTAATATTTTCTTCATTGATTTTTAATTGCATTTTTAAGCTTTGTAATTATTTCAACAGCATTTGGAGTATCAGAATGTACACAAATAATATCACATCCTACATCAATATCTGTACCTGACGTAGTTGTCACTTTTTTTTCCCTAATAGCTTTTAAAGTTCTTTCAGCTGCAATATCACTATCATAAAGAGAGTTTTTCCCTTTTGCTAATACCAATTTACCAGTTTCATCGTAGTCAAGATCAGCATAAAATTCTGCAATAAAATTTAATCCTCTTTCGTGTTTATAAACCTTTTCGTGAACAGTGTGTGCCATTCCAAATATACCTACATTAAAAGGTGCAACAGCATCAGCAATTGCTCTTGCTATCTCTTCATCTTTAGATGCCATAACATATAAAGCACCATGAGGTTTTATATGATTTAGAGGCATTTCCATCTCATCTAAGAAGGCTTTTAGGGCTCCCACCTGATACATAATATTATTTTTTAATTCTAGCTTTGACATTTTCATTTCTCGTCTTCCAAAACCTTGCAAGTCTGGAAAAGAAGGGTGGGCACCAACCTTAACATTATTTTTTTTTGCAAGCTCAACAGTTTTTCTCATATGATTTGGGTCAGATGCATGAAAACCACATGCTACATTCGCAACATCGATAAGAGGCATTATTTCGTCATCATTACCAGCTTGATAAATTCCAAAACTTTCGCCCATATCACAGTTTAGTTTTGTCATAATTACTCTCCTTTAAATTTGACTTCTAATATGTGGCGATCTTGCATAAAGAGCCACCATTGGAATAATTAATAGACCAAGAATAAATTGCTGTGCTTCCCAGCTTAAACCCCAACCTATTAAAACTGTTGTTATAATTTGTAAAATCAACACACCTATAACGCTTAATCCATAACCACCATATCCACCTAGAAGGGACGTTCCTCCAATTACAACTGCTGCTAATGTTGTAAATAAATATATATCTCCAGCTCCTACAAAGCCTCCACCACTCCAACCTAAAAGAAGTGCACCAGTTAACGCAGCAAAAAAACCACTAATAACATACGCACCAATCCAATAACCTTTTTCAGAAATTGAAAGTCTAGAAGATGATAATCGACTACCACCCAATGCATACAAGTGCCTTCCCCATTTTGTTAACCTCAAACCAATTATAATTAAGATACTTGCTACTATCCAAATAATAATTACGGGTGGAATTGGAAGGCCTATTGTTTTACCATTCATTGAAGCCAAGTTCGTCATCCATGGTGGGACAACTCCAAATACAGTACCTGCAGAAAATGTACCTAACGCAACTAATATTTGCACTCCACCTTTAACAAAAAATCCAACTCCTAAAGTTAAAATTAATGCCTGTCCCTGAAGTCTAAAACTTAATATTCCATTAACCAGTCCTATCAATGCTCCCAGTAACAGCACAGCTAAACAAGCAAGCCATGGCGGAACACCTTTAGATATTAAAGACATTAGAGCAACGTTTACTGATCCAATTACAAATGGTATTGATAAATCCAATCCCCCAAGAAGAGCCACAAAAGTTTGACCAACGGTTGCTAGCCCTAAAAAAGCAGCAAACACCAGCATTGACTTCATGTTAAGTAATGTAAGAAATCCTGGAATTGTCAGTGATCCAATTATAAATAAACCAATTAATACTGATATCCCAATAAATACACTTTTAGTCCCTTTGATATACCTGCTTATAACCCCCATGAAGATTACAAAGCCTAAAAATATTAAAAAAGAAACTAAGGTTCTTCCTGAAAAAAAACCATCAGCGATAAAAGATACGAAAATAAAAATAAGTATAATCCCTAGAAACGCAACAGTTTTCCATTTATGTTCTTTTATATTTTTAAAGAAGAAATTTTCTTCGTTTTCATCTTCTACAGGCTTTTCATCTTTTGGAAATTTAGTAAAAATATTTTGTTTTAATTCTTCATTTATCCATCGTACTGAAAAGTGGTACCATCCCCAAAGTATAAGACCAGTGACCGCTAATGAGAAGGTTACTATATTCATCCAGTCAGCACCATCGTACCAACCTAAAACAGCGGTACCAATTCCACAAAGTATTGCAAAAATTAAACCTAATCCTTTAAAAAATAAAAAAGCAGAACGTTTCATATTACTTTACCTCATCCCATTGACTTAATTGTTGATCACGAGCAATTTTCTCTCTGTATATTGACATAAATTGCCAAACGAGAGGTGTTAAAGGTATTCCAATAATAAATACAGCCAATATTTTATAAAAAGAATAACCTATTGAGTAAAATATTGCAGACCAGAGAGCAGCAGCAATAACTACTATATACATGTAAGGAGCAAAACGTTTGTAACTTCCTTTGTGCCCCATATTTAGAAATAAAAAATATTGAACTAAGAATACTGCTAAAATACTAAAAGCTAACTGTGAATATCCAGAATTAACAGTCTCGTAGAAAAATCTTTTCGTTGCTTCATATTTCACTTGAGATAAGTCTCCTATAGATAATTCAGAAATTATTTTTGGCTGATAAAGAGATGGATCATCTGGAATAAACGTATTACCCCCAACGAAATATGTTGCTATAATTGCTAAAACACCAAATCCAAATATATAGACATTTGTTAAGTTTTTAATTCTGGAATGAGCAAATGGTGCGGTTATAACAAACAGCAGCAATACAACAAGTATTACACCGTATCCCTGTATTCCAAAAAAGCTATTTTTTGTGCTTTCAATTAAATTGTTATAAGAAATTCCTTTTAGGACAATTAAAGAGAGAGCAGCAAGGAAGAACAGCATAGCTGTAGATTTAGTTCTAGCACTGAACTGAGGAAGCATTGCTACAACAATTAGTGAAGCTAAAAGAACAACTCCAGCAAAATAAATTATACTATATGTAGTTCCTGAAATAATTGCTCCTTCTGAAATATTTGAAAGATAATTTAATTTTTCCAAGCTAAAATATTGTGGAGAAGAAGTCTCAATACTACTAACTTGATTTGACTGGATTGATATTCTTTCTGTATCCGTTAGAAGGTTTTTTTCTTTATCATCTGGATCAAAAATTAAACCGGCAGCGAGAATAACCACAACTATTGCAAATGTTATAGTTGACGGACTCCTGTGAACCGTTAATAAATACAGCAGTAAGGCAACGCCTGCGATACCTATAATTATGTAAAATACAATGGTTCCTGGCGTTTCAGTAAGTTGCACAACTCCATGACCAGCAAGAGAACCTCCTTTGGCAGTTCCTGTTCCTGTAGTTGAACTACCTTCATCTTCAACTATAATATTTCCAGTCGCATCAATTTTTCTAACTTTTTTTCCTCTAGTATCTTTAACTTCAACTTCTTTTTTTACTTCTTGTTCAATGACAATTGGTTGATCGTAAACCTGATGAATGACAACAAAAGAACCTGCAAATGCCATTAATATAAAGAACACCATTACTGATAATCCTTTTGTTATTCTTGTTACATAAGGAAGTATTAGACTTACTAACAAAGCTATAACTAGCACTGCTCCATAAGATAAATCAGACACAAAGCTTTGTAATCTTTCAAATTTAAATGTTACTAAAATATAATTAATCAAATACAAATTAAGTGCTCCTAGTATTGCACCAAATGCTCCTCCACGTCCTCCTGCTAAGCTCGCACCACCAAGGACTAAAGCAGTAATACCCAGCAATGTATATTTAGTTCCTTGTAAAGGGTCACCAGAACCAACAAGTGCGGTAAAGCATATAGCTGATAAAGCCGCAAACAACCCTGCAATTAAATGTGCAACAATCCTAACTAAATTAATTTTGACCCCACTCGTAAAAGCTGCACGTTCATCAGCTCCCATTAATTTAAGATGACCCCAAAATGCAGTATGAGTAATTATATAAAACAAAATTGTAGCCAATATCATCAAAAGAAAGATTTCATTAAAAATAGTAAATCCTTCACCCCATGGTATTAACCAGTCAGGCGCTATACCACCTGGTCTAGGTAAAATTACAATGTTAATACCTGCAAATGCCAAATATCCTGCAAGAGATACAATTATTGGAGAAACTCGAACGAAACAAACAATAATTGCGTAGAAGAATTGCCATATTAAACCCATTGCAAAAGCATAAATAAACCAACTTACTGGTGACTGTAAAAATCCCGCAGCATACAATTGTATACTGCTTACATTTATAAATCCCATAAAAGGACCGATAGATAAATCAACACCACCTCTTCCCGCCATGGCAATAAAAGTTAACGCATAAGTCGTTAATATTAATGGAGCTGTAAGCATTATAGCGCTACCAATACCTGACTGAGATATCAATATTGGGCTTCGAATTAATGCAAATATAAGTAATGCAAAAAAGATGAATATAGGAACCATCAAATATTTGTTTGATGAAGTA
>CACJRK010000016.1 GCA_902595795.1 uncultured Pelagibacteraceae bacterium | reverse complement strand
AGTTAATTTATCTGTTAAAATCTTAATCATTTTGTCAAGTGTCTTAATATACATTATAGAATGTGAAAATATAATTATATCAAAACGAACTTCCTTATCTATTTCATCTATATTGAGATTAAAGAAAAAATTTTTTTTTTTAGGAAATTTTTCTTTTAAATATTTATTTTTATCAAGTCCATAAAATTTTGAATTACTAAAATTTTTATTAAGTTCCTTCAAAAGCAATCCATCAAAACATCCAATATCTAAAAAATTTAATTTCTTTTTCTTTCTAATCATTTTTTTAATTATTTCAGTTTGAAAATAAGTTCTATCTCTAATTGGCTTATTTTTTATGAAAATCTTTCTATTAGTTTGATTTGAATTAGCATACTGAGATGTTTTCAAAAATTGGTTTTTTTTTATATTTACAGTTGATAGATGACCACATTTTTTACAAAATATAAATTTTGCTTCTTTGTGAGTGTTCTTAAAATCTGAATGTCTAAACAAAGGAAGGTTATAAAGTTTTATTTTTTTTTTACTTCTACAAAATAAACATTTCATGTTATTATTTTATTATTTTGACAACATTGGAAAATCATTATTAGTATAAATTTTTAATTAATTATTTTTTGAATATTTATTTTTTTTAAACTTAATTTTAAATTTATGCTATTAATTTATTATGAATTTTGTTTGTAGAAACTGTAATAAATCAATAGTAGCCACCAACATACTTTCTTTGAGAAATATGCCTATTAATAATGAAATTTTAAAAAAAAGATCTTTTAAAAAAGAGTATAAATATCACTTATCTTTATGCCGTTCTTGTAATTTAATTCAATTACTTTCTTCAAATTATAATTTTTTAAAAATTACGCCAACTGACAAGCAACCCAATAATGAAAATTCAAATCATCAAATAAAGATATTTAATATTTTGAAAAAGAAAATCAATTTAAAAAAAATCAAACAAGTAATGCTGGTTTCGCAATACGATTATCAATATAAAGTCTTTTTTGATAGATATAAAATAAAAACCTTTTTTTTAAATGAATATATTTTTAAAAAAAAATCAAAATTAAATTTACGACAAGAGCATTTGCAAAGAAAAATTTGTAACTATAAGAAAAAAACTCCAAAGAATCTTAAATTTGATTTAATTATAATGTCGAAACTTTTAGAACATACAGAAAAACCTTCAAAATTAATTACAATTTTAAAAAGTTTTTTGAAATCTAAAGGTAAAATTTTAGTTGATATACCTGATACGGAAAATTGTTTTAAAACAATGAATATCGCTACAATTTGGGAGGATCATTTGTTCTATTTTAATAGATTTAGTGTAAAATCTTTTTTTGAAAGACTAAATTTTAAAACTATATTTATTAAAAAATTTTTTAGAAAGCAGGAGTCAGATTTATATGGTTTATTTGAAGCCTCAGAAAAAAAATCTAAAATAAAAATGAATGATTTTAAAAAAAATGAATTCATCTTTAAAAAATTTAAAAAAAATTTTTATAAAACTATCGAAACTATTAATTTTAAAATTTCGTCATTTAGAAAAAAAATATTTTTTCTAGGATGTGGTCATAATTTACTTGTTTTCTTAAGACAATGTAATTTGCAATCAAAAATTAATAAAATAATTGATGATAATAAAAGTAAAATAAATAAATATCCTAACAATATTGACACAAAAATTGTATCTGGAAAATACTTATTAAAAATTAAAGATCCTATAATAGTAACCTCAACTCCTCCAGAGTTGGATAATTTAATTAAAAAAAAATTAATAAAAAAAAATAGTAATGGAAAATTTTTTTCAATTTTTCCAACTAGTGAATTTTACATAACCAAAAATATTATTTAATGGATATAATAAAAAAAAAAATTATTACTCTTTGTAAAAAAAAATTCTTAAATTTTAATATTGATTTTAAAGGAAAATCGTTGTCGTTAATTTTAAATGATAAAAAAGATTATAACTTTACAAAAAAAGAATTAAAAAAAATTTTATATTTATCTAAAAAACTTGATCAAGATGTACGTCTTTGTTTGCACAGTAATTTTTTAAGCACTTTACAATCAATGATTATTGTTAATCGCAAAAGTTCAATCTTATTTCCTCATTATCATAAAAATATGGATGAGGTTTTTTCAGTTATTTATGGTAACTGTTATTTTTATAAATTTGATAAAAAAGGTAAAATTGTTGAAAAACTAAAGATGAGTCCAAAAAGTAATAGCATTAAATATGTTCCTTCTAGCCATATTCACTTAATTATTCCAAGGTCTCCTTTTTTGGTATTTCATGAAACACATAAAGGTCCCTTTAGTCGTTATAATAGAAACTTTTATTTACCAAGTTGGTTTAAAAAAATGAACAGTAAAAAACAATTAATATTTTTAAAAAATTTGATTTAAGGAAATTTTAAGAAAAATTATAGAAAAATGGAAAAAAAATTTGAAAAAAAAACTATTTTTTGTTTTGATTTGGATAATGTAATATGTTCAACAATTAAATCTGAATATCAAAATAGTAAACCAAATAAAAAAGCTATCAATGTAATAAATAAATTATACAAAGAGGGGCACTGTATAAAAATTTTTACAGCTAGATACATGGGGAGAAATAACGACAATATTATTAAAGCAAGAAAGCAAGGTGAAAAATTAACAAAAATGCAATTAAAAAAATGGAAAGTAAAATTTACTAAATTGATAATGGGCAAGCCATCATACGATATATTTATTGATGATAAAGCTTATGGTTTTAAAAAAAGTTGGATAAATAATATTGAAAAGAAATATCTAAAAGTATGAGATGTTTAGTTACAGGCGGAGCAGGTTTTATTGGAAGCCACTTGGTTGAAAAGTTGGTTGAACTTGGTCATTCAGTTATAGTAATTGATAATTTTAGTACTGGAAGAAAATCAAATTTAAATCATTTAATAAAAAAGATTAAACTTTATAACGTTGATATATCTATTTCTGGAAAATGGGAAAGACATTTTAAAAAAATTGATGTTGTTTTTCATTTAGCTGCTTTAGCTGATATAGTTCCTAGTATTCAAAATCCAAAAAAATATTTTGATGCAAATGTCCAAGGTACTTTTAATATTTTATCATTATGTAAAAAATTTAAGATTAAAAAAATTATTTATTCAGCATCGTCATCTTGCTATGGAATTCCAAAAAAATTTCCTACGCCTGAAGAGTCTAAAATTGATCCTCAATATCCATATGCTTTGACTAAGAGAATGGGAGAAGAACTAGTTATGCATTGGTCAAAACTTTATAATTTGAATGCAATATCTTTAAGATTTTTTAATGTTTACGGAACAAGATCAAGAACTTCAGGTACTTATGGAGCGATGTTTGGTGTTTTTTTAGCTCAGAAGATTGCAAAGAAACCATACACCATTGTAGGTGATGGGAGTCAAACTAGAGATTTTACTTATGTTTCCGATGTTGTTGATGCAATTATAAAATCTTGGAAATCAAATGTTAAGGATGAAATATTTAATGTAGGAAGTGGCAAAACTATATCTGTTAATAAAATTGCTTCTATCCTTGGTGGAAAAAAAGTTTTTATTCCTAAAAGACCTGGTGAGCCAGACTCTACTTTTGCAGATATGAAAAAAATAAAGAAAATACTTAAATGGAAGCCTAAAATAAGCATTGAACAAGGAATAAAAAAAATTTTAGTGGAAATTAATTACTGGAAAAAAGCGCCAGTTTGGACACCAAAGAATATTAGTATAGAAACTAGAGATTGGTTTAAGTATATAAAGAATTAACAATATGAGAGAAAAAAATTTTATAAGTAATTTACATAACTCAACAAGAAGAGATTGCTTGGGAAGAATGAATGATGACAAAGTAAATTGTATGATCAAAGCTAGAAAATTTGAAAAAGAGTTTTGGGATGGAAACAGACGATATGGCTATGGTGGCTATAAGTACATACCTGGTAGATGGAAAAAAGTAGCAGAAAAACTGATAAAAACTTATAATTTAAGAGCTGGATCCAAAGTTTTAGATGTTGGGTGTGGCAAAGGTTTCTTACTTAAAGAAATGCTTAATATTCAACCTTCTTTAGATGTTTATGGTTTTGATATCTCTAAATATGCAATTAAAAATGCACACAAAGATGTAAACAAAAATTTTATTGTACATCCAGCCCAAAAAAAATTTCCTTACAAAAATCTTAAATTTGACCTTACAATTTCATTGGCAACATTGCATAATTTGGAAATATTTGATTTAAAAAACTCATTGAAAGAAATTGAGAGAGTCTCGAAAAAAAAATATATTATGATTGAAAGTTTTAGAAATGAAAAAGAATTATTTAATCTTCAATGTTGGGCATTAACTGCTAATGCTTTTTTTTCTAAAAAAGCTTGGATTTGGTTATTTAAAGAATTTAATTATAGTGGTGATTATGAGTTTATTTATTTTTAATAAATATGAAAAATTTATTTTTAATATTAGGAAAATCTAGTCTAATTGCTACTAAAACTATAAAATTTCTTGAAAAAGACAATCATGTAAAAAGTTACTCATCCAAAGAATGTAATCTTTTAGAAAAGAATAATATTAATAGAATATTAAAATTTGAAAAAAAACCTTTTATATTGATAATTTTCTCGTCAATTACTAAAGAAAAAAATTCTAAAAAAAATTTTTATAAAAATTTAGAAATGATTAAAAATACAGTTGAGTGTTTAAATTTGAACAAGATTAAAAAGGTTGTCTTCATTAGTTCTATCGAAGTTTATGGTGATGTTCCGACCCTACCCATAACAGAAAATTCCTCCATAAATCCAAGAAATTTATATGGTTTAGCTAAATTTGTATCAGAAGAATTTTTACGGCTACATATTCCAAAAAAAAAATTATTAATATTAAGACTGCCTGGCTATTATGGATTTGGAGATAAATATAAAAGTGTAGTGGGAAAATTTTTAAAATTAGCTATTTTAAATAATAAGATCATCATAAACACAACTGGGAAAGAACTTAGAGATTTTTTATTTGTAGATGATTTTCCTTCAATTTTAAAAAATTTGATTAATAGAAATAATCATGGAATTTTTAATTTAGTCTCAGGTAAATCAAGCAGCATTCTTTCAATTGCAAAAATTATAGGAAAGTTACTAGATAAAAATGTAAAAATTCAAACAAATAATAAAAAAAAAATCATAAGTAAATACAGATTTAAAAAAAATAAATATTTAAGGAATATATATCTCTATAAATTTACTAAAATTAAAAAAGGAATAAAAAATTATCTTGATAATTTAGGCGTATATTAATTTAAGTTAATTTTTTTATTGTATAAAATTTTTAAATTTTCGAAATTTTTTCTAAAATATAATTAATTTTATTATCTCTTCCGTCAATATCCCACGGTCCACAGATTAAATTAGATTGCTTTGTTTTGTCTTTAAGATTATTTATAAGAAGTTCATCTTTAAGAGTTATCAAGCTGTACCTGATACTTAAATTTTGGTAAATTTTTTCCTTACTAATTTTGAATTTTAATCCAAGTTTTTTTAAAAGTTTATTTATTTCTTGTTTAACTTTTTTAATATCCTTCTTTTCAAAAATGCATTCCAATGAAGCTTTGTTTTTATTCATGATTTTATAAGTATAAAATCTTAAAAATGAAGAAGATTTTGAGAATATATGAGTGTATTTATAATTCAAAAATTTTTTTGTATTAAAACTATACTGAATTATTTTCATAGGTGCTGAGTCTAATTTTTTTAAAGTTATATTTTCAATTAACTTTGTTGGGTTACCAGTCCATATAATGTGATCAGCTGTAATTATTTCAGAATTATTTATTTTTAAATGTAATTTTTCGTTTTTCCAAATTGGATTAACAGGTTTTTTTAAAAAAATTTTTACTTTTTTTTTTTCAAGTATTTTTGAAAATTTTTGAAAAAAATTATCGTAACCTTTTTTAGGAATAGAAGCTTTAATTTTTTTATTTCCAAAAATTAACTTTCTTTGAACTGCAAAAAGTTCATCATATTTATTTTTTGTTTTTAGTTTTAAAAGTTTTTTTTCTTGACCTAAAATTGTTACTCTGGGAATATAAAATTGGGATGCATTATGTGGTGCTAATAAATCTAAATTTAAATTAAACTTTTCTAAATGATCTATTAAAAATTTAGCGATTTTTTTTGGGTATTGATTAATTCTATTTTTGAGATTTAAAACTTCTATTTCATTTAACTTAATTTTATTTTTTGAATTATTAAATATTGGTATTGCATAATTTTTTTCATGAATTGAATTATTTTTAAAAATTGTAAGAGAAGAATATTTGTGTTCAAAAATTTTTAAATCAAGATTAAATAATTTAAATATTTTTTTAAACCATTTTTCGTCGGGGTTTAAATATTGACAACCATTAAAAAAAATTTCTTCTCCATGATGAAAATCATTTAAAACTCCACCTATTTTTTTTTTTTGATCATAAATTGATACGTCAAATTTTTTATTGCTTAAGTATAGTGCTGTAACACAACCTGTTATTCCACCCCCAACTATAATTACTTTTTTTTTCATTAAATCTCGAGCTAACTACTTTATATTTAGTGGAAATTCAAATGTTAATTTCATAATAATACTTAATCTAAATATATTTATCTAGAAATTTTTTTCTAATTTCCCAACTCTTGTTTAGTTGTGATACAAATTCTTCTTTACCATTCTCAAAGTAATTTATTGCAAGTAAATAATTTACTTCAAAATTATTTGAAAAATTTTTTTTTAAAAGTTTAATATTTTTATTTGTAACTAATCTATTTTTATAAATTTTTTTTTCTAAAAAAAATTTACTTATGAGATGATGTTTTCTTGCCTTTAAAAAAAAACATTTCTAATTATGAAAGTTAATTTCAATATCAGATATCTTAGTAGTAAAATAATTTTAGTTTTTGTCATATAATTAATATATTATTTTATTTTATTGATAATATGATTTTTTTTTATAAAGATATAATTCTTAATAGTAATGAAAATAATTTTGGGCACTGCAAATTTTGGACAAAAGTACGGAATAAATAATAAAAAAGTCACTAAAAGTCAAATTAAGCAAATTTTGCTTGTTTCTAAAAAAAATAAAATAAAACAAATTGATACAGCAATTGATTATGGAAACACTGAGGCTATTTTGGGAAACATTGGTGTTAATAATTATAAAATTTGTACAAAATTACCTAATATACCTGACAATTTAAAAAAAAAAGAAATTGAAAAATGGATTTATGATCAAGTATACCACTCTTTAAATAATCTAAAAATTTCAAAGTTACATGCAATATTGTTGCATTCTACTATTCAATTAAATAATTTTAGAGGAAGAGTTGCTTTTAGTACACTTAAGAAATTAAAAAAAAAAGGATTAATTAATTTAGTGGGGTACTCAATATATTCCACATCCGAATTACAAAAATTTTTCAAAAAATTTAAACCAGACATTGTTGAACTACCATATAATATTTTAGACCGTAGAGCTAAAAAAGACGGGTGGTTGCTTAAACTAAAAAAATCAAAAGTTGAAGTTTGGGCAAGATCTATTTTTTTACAAGGTCTACTTTTGTTACCACTAAATAAAAGACCCTTTTTCTTTAAAAAATGGAATAAATTATGGAATGTTTGGGATGGTTATTGTAAAATTTTTAATCCCTTAGAAATTTGTTTAAAATTTGTATTAAAAGAAAAGCTTATAAGTAAATTAGTAATAGGTGTTAATAATAAAAATCAATTATTAAAAATTATTAGTATTATAAAAATGAAGGATAAAAATACTAATGAGATTATTAGAAATATAGGAAAAAGATTTAAAACTAATGATAAAAAACTTTTAGAACCTTTCAGATGGAAAAAAATTTAAAAATTGTTGCAATTGTTCAGGCCAGGTTTAATTCAAAGCGTTTTCCTGGCAAAGTCTTAAAAAAAATTTATGGAAAAACAGTTTTAGAAATTTTGTTAAAAAGATTACAAAAATCAAAAAAAATTACAAAAATTGTTTTAGCAACCTCTAAAGAAAATTCAGATTTAGCTATAGTTGATTTAGCAAACAAACTTAATTTTGACGTTTTTTTAGGTAGTAAGAATGATGTTCTAAGTAGATTTTATTATGCTGCAAAAAAATTTAAAGCAGATGCAATAATAAGAATTACAGCAGATTGTCCATTAATTGACCCAAATTTAGTGGATGATTTAATTAAAAAATTCACACAAAGTGAATTTGATTATATATCAAATTCTATTGACCCATCATTTCCAGATGGACTAGATGTCGAAATTTTTAAATATAAAGCTCTTAAAAGAGCATTTAAAGAATGCAAAAATTCTCTTCAAAGAGAACATGTTACACCATATTTTTATAAATCTGATAAGTTTAAAATATTGAATATAAAAAATGATATTGATTATTCAAATGCGAGATGGACATTAGATGAGGAAGCTGATTATGATGTTTTAAAAAATATTTTTAAACATTTTAAACCAAATATTTTTTTTTCATGGTTAGAAGTAATTGATTTAATGAATAAAAAACCAAAAATATTTTTGAAAAACCAGCATATTAGAAGAGATGAAGGTATGCTCATGTCTGCTGGACAAAAAATTTGGAAACGAGCAAAAAATGTAATTCCAGGTGGTAATATGCTTTTGTCAAAACGATCTGAGTTATTTGCGCCAGATTTATGGCCGGCATATTATAAAAAATCTAAAGGTTGTTTTGTTTGGGATTTAGATAATAAAAAATATATTGATTTTTCTTTAATGGGAGTTGGTACAAATATACTCGGCTATTCAAATTCAGAAGTTGATAGAGCTGTTAGTAATGTAGTTAAAAGTGGTAATATGACAACTTTAAATTCTCCTGAGGAAGTTTATTTAGCAGAAAAATTAATTGAAATGCACCCATGGGCATCTATGGTTAGATTTGCAAGGACTGGCGCAGAAGCAAATGCAATCGCATTAAGAATTGCAAGAGCAGCTTCGGGCAAGAACAAAGTTGCAATTTGTGGTTATCATGGATGGCATGACTGGTATCTTTCAACAAATTTGAAAAATAATAAAAATCTTAAAGAATTTTTATTACCAGGTCTTGAACCAAAAGGTGTTCCAGATGTATTGGCAAAAACAACTTTGCCATTCTTGTATAACAGATATGATCAACTTGAGAGCCTTGTGAAAAAAAATAATGATATTGGGGTCATATTCATGGAAGTTTGTAGATCGGAAAAACCAAAAAATAATTTCTTAAAAAAAGTAAGAGATTTGGCTAATAGAAAAAATATAGTATTAATTTTTGATGAATGCTCGTCTGGTTTTAGAGAAAATTATGGAGGTTTGCATTTGAAATATAAAGTTTGTCCTGATATTGCTATGTTTGGCAAGGCACTAGGAAATGGTTATGCAGTTACTTCTATAATTGGAAAAAAAGAAATTATGCAAGAAGCTCAAAATACTTTTATAAGCAGTACCTTTTGGACCGAAAGAATTGGTTCAGTTGCAGCGTTGAAGTGTTTAGAAATAATGAAAAAAGAAAAATCATGGTTGCATATTACAAATTTTGGAAAAAAAGTTTGTCAAAATTGGAAAAAATTAGGAGAAAGACATAAATTGAAAATTAAAATTGGAGGAATACCAGCATTGGCTAATTTTACTATTTTGTCTAAAGATTTTCTAAAATACAAAACTTTTATTACTCAACAAATGTTAAAAAAGGGTTTTCTAGCATCAAATAGTTTATATGCTTCTCTAGCGCATAATGAAAAAATTCTTAAAATTTATTATGAACATATGGATAAAATTTTTTTTACGATATCTAATTGTGAAAAAGGAATTGAATCAATAGATGACCATTTAGAAGGACCAGTGTGCCATGATGGTTTTAAAAGATTAAATTAATTATGAAAAAAAAAAAAGATTACGGCAAAATTATCGATCAAATTGAAAAAGTTAGATCAAAAAATAATAAAAATTGGATGGACATTTTAAGATTGGCTTATAAATATGCCCCAAGAGAGGCCGCCAATATATTGAGAGAAATTTATAGGGAAGATAAAAAGATTAGCTCACTTGCAAAAAAACTAACAACAAAATGACGATTAAATTAGGTCAAATTTCAGTTGGGTTAAAATTTAAGCCTTTTATAGTTGCTGAAATGTCTGGAAATCATAATAGATCTTTACAGAGGGCCTTGAAGATCGTAGATGCAGCTGTTTATGCAGGGGCAAGTGCTATTAAACTTCAAACTTATACAGCTGATACAATTACTATTAATTCTAATAGAAAAGAATTTTTAATTAGAAATAAAAAAAATATTTGGAATGGTAAAAATCTTTATCAACTTTATAAAGAAGCTAGTACTCCGTGGGAATGGCACGAAAAAATATTTAATTATTGTAAAAAAAAAAAAATTTTATGTTTTAGTGCACCATTTGATGAGTCAGCCGTTGATTTTTTAGAAAAACTTAATACTCCAGTTTATAAAATTGCGTCATTTGAAAATAATCATATTCCTTTAATTAAAAAAGTATCTCTAACTGGTAAACCCGTGATTATTTCAACTGGAATGGCAAGTTTAAATGAGATAAAAGAAGCAGTAACTACAGCTAAAAAAAATGGTTGTAAAAAAATAATTTTATTAAAATGCACAAGCTCTTATCCAGCAAAACCTTCTTCATCAAATATTTTAACCATTCCAGAATTGAGAAAAAAATTTAATTGTGAGGTTGGTCTGTCTGATCATACTTTAGGACTTGGTGTGCCTTTAGCCTCAATTGCTTTAGGCGCAACCCTTATAGAAAAGCATCTAACGTTGAGTAAATCAGACTCTGGAGTTGATAGTGATTTTTCAACCACTCCAGATGAATTAAAAAATTTAGTCATTCAATCTAATTTAGCATGGGAGTCAGTTGGAAATGTAAAATTTGGAACAGCTGATAAACTAGAAAACTACTCAAAAAGATTTAGAAGATCAATTTACGTTATTAAAGATATTAAAAAAGGAGAAAAATTTAATAAACATAATATTAAAGTAATTAGACCTGCTAATGGACTTCATCCAAGAAATTTTTTCAAAGTAATAGGAAAAAAAAGCAAAAAAAATATTAATAAAGGCACTCCATTATCGTTTGATATGATCTAGGGATTTGCAATAATGAAAATAGCTATAATGCAACCAACCTATCTCTCTTGGATAGGATATTTTGCTTTAATTGATTATGTTGATAAATTCATTCTACTGGATGATGTGCAGTTTTCTTATCAGTCCTGGCAACATAGAAATAAAATTTTAACAAAATCAGGAGCTTTATGGCTTACAGTTCCATGTGGAAAAAGTAACAATAAAAAATTATTAAATGAAGTAAATATTAAAGATAAATTTTTTTTAAAAAAACATATTAAATCTATAAGCCAAAGCTATGAAAAAACTTTTTTCTTTAAAAATTTTAGCAATCAATTATTTGAAGTCATGAATAAAAAAAATGAATATTTGTCAGAACTTAATGTAAATTTAATTTTGATGATTAAAGATTATTTACAAATTAAAACAAAATTATTTAAGTCTAGTGAATTAGAAATTAAAAAATCATCAAAAGATCAATATTTATTTGATATATGTCAATCTTTAAATGCTACAAAATATGTTTCTCCACCTGGTTCTGAAAATTATTTAAAAAATTCCAATTTTTTTATTAAAAATAATTTACCTATAGAGTATTTTGATTATAAACATCCTGTATATGATCAAATTAACGAAAACTTTGTATCACACCTTTCTATCATAGATTTAATTTTTAATAATGGAAAAAAAAGTTTAGAAATAATTAGATCAGGATTTTAATAAAAATTAAATGTTTAAAGATAAGTTTTTTGGATCACCAATTTTCATCTCTGGATGGGTAAAATCTGGCACTGGTATTTTTTTAAGATTATTTGATAATCATAAAAATATTCACTGTCCCCATGGTGAGGGAAAATTAGGAATAGTAAGGGAACATTTAAATTTAGATGAAAGCTATTACAATACCAAAAAAAAAATTCATGATATATTAATTAAGTTTATTTCACTTTATACAGATAGTGAGTCATTTAATTTAAAAGATGAGAATTATGTCAAACAAAAATATAGCTCTATTATTAAAAAAAAATTAAAGAAAAATCAAAAAAAATTAAATAAAAAAACTGCTATTAAAATTCTTATTAATTCAATGGTTAAAATATCAAATAAGAAAAAAACCTCTAAATCTAGATGGGTAGAAAAAAATCATAATTTGGAATTTTTCTTTGAAATGTTAAAAAAAAAATTTTCTAATCCTCATTTATTAATAGTATGTAGAGATCCCAGAGCCTCTTTTCTATCTTATTGTAGAATGTTAAAAAAATATAACATTCGGAATACTATGGATGAATTTAATTTAATTGTAAAAAGTTATTTTTTTTATGAAATTGATAATTATTTTTTAGGTGGAGAAAGATTTAAAAGTATTGATCAACTCTGTAATTACTTTTTAATAAAAAAAAAATTAGGTTTACGTCAATACGAACTTTGGTTAAACAAAAAAAAACCTAAATATTTTAAAGGTATTAATATTTTTACCAAATCTCATTGGAATAGAAGTAAAACATTGGTTAGAAGATATTCTATACTTTATAACATAATATCTGATCGACAAAGATGGCTTGC
Source organism: uncultured Pelagibacteraceae bacterium (assembly GCA_902595795.1). Lineage (GTDB taxonomy): Bacteria > Pseudomonadota > Alphaproteobacteria > Pelagibacterales > Pelagibacteraceae > Pelagibacter. Next base: position 10,817 of record CACJRK010000016.1, on the reverse strand, counting down.
CAAAAAGTATGACAAGAGTGTTTTGCTTATTCCATATGAAAAGCTTACAATCAACCATCAAGAAGTAATGAATAAAATTTTTTCTGAACTACAATTGAGTAAAATAAAAAAAAAACTACAGCCAATAAATGTTGGAAAAAAATTTATAACAAATAGTAATTTTAAAAAAGAAATACCAGTTGAGTTAAGAAATGTAATGTACAAATCTCATACGTTATGGAAAAAAAAACTATCAAAAAATGAAATCAATGTTATAAACAAAATATCAATACCATCTTATAGAAAATCTGTAAGATCTTTTAACAAGCTATTCAATAAAAGTTAAATGAAAAATAATATTAATTATGTTGCCTGGGGTTGTAGTAAAATATTAGAAATTTGTTACAAGCAAAATAATACTAAATTTAAGTTCATCATAGATAAAAATTTTAAAAAAAAACATTATCAGAATTTAAAAGTTTTCAAAAATCCCAATATTCTTAAAAAGCAAAAAAATCTTATGATTGTAATTTTTGCTGTGTCAAATTCAGGCTTAAGATCAATATCGGAAGAGTTGAATGGCTTAGGATTTCATTATGGTAGGGACTTTATGTTTTATAGCGATTTTTATGATCAAAGTTTCAAACTTTATTTAAAAAAGTTTAATTTGAAGTTTGATAATGAAATAATGACTTTGGCAAAAACATTATCTCTTAATTCAATCAAATCAATTCATTCGAATCTATTTGGTTTATATTTATATTTATACTTAATTAAAAAGACTAAAAATCAAAATGGTAAAATTGCAGAAATAGGTTGTTATGAGGGAGGTAGTTCGTTGGCTGCGGCGCAAGTATTTAATAGTAAAAAAAAAACTTATTACCTAATAGATACATTTGAAGGTTTTCCTCAACATTCTTTATCAAAAAAGGATAAAAAAAATGTTAAAAAAGGAGATTACAAAGTTTCTAAGCTTTTTTCAGATGTTGCATTACCTTTAGAAATTTTTGAAAATATTAAATTGATTAAAATGCCGGTTCCAAGTGCGTTTGTAAAAATCAAAAAAGATTCTAAATTTTCAGTAGTTTTTTTTGATTGTGATTTATTCAAACCTGCAGTTGATACTTTAAATTTTTTCTGGGAAAAAATGTGTAAAAATGGCTTTATCATGTTGCATGATTATTATTATGAAAAAAATGGATATGAAGGTGTAAAAATAGCAGTAGATTCATTCTTAAAAAAAAATAAAAATTGTGAAGTTTTAAAAGTACCCCATGCTATGAGTGTCATTATTAAAAAAAAATAAATAATGCATAAATTAAAAAATAGTTTTTTTGTTGAAAGTTTTAAAACTATAACGTCTGCTCAATGGAATGATTTATTGCCAAAATTAGTTGGAAATAGACAAAGCTGTACCTGGAATAATATTCAGTATTATTCTAATTTATTTAACACTAAAAATATTTCCTTCATTATAAAAGATGCAGAAAAAAAAATTGTAGGAATTATTCCATTGGGTCTTTGTAGTGGAGAAAAAAAAACCTTTTCTTTTTGTGGATCTCCGTGTCCTTCTCCTTTGTACTTAAAAAGTTTTAACCAATCTCAGAAAAGAAATTTTTTAATTTTTGTTAAAGATTATATTTTACAATTATCTAAAAAATACAAAGCAAAAAAATATTTTGTAGAAAAACATCCTATTTGTTACAATAAAAATGAATTTCCTATTATAACCTCAGAAAATCAATTTGAATTTAATTTTTGGTATAGTAAACAAATCGTTCATAATACTTTTATTTTAGATTTGAATTTACCCAAAGATCATTTAATTAAAAATTTAAGTAAGTATCATCGTAGAAATATCTTTCGATCAAAAAAAAAAAATTTATCTATTAAAATATTTGATGGAAATACTGATAAATCATTAGTAAAAAAAATTTTTAAAAAATTTAAGAAAGCACATTTTGACTCAGCAGGTAAGAAAACTAGACCAGATGCTACATGGAGAAACATGGAGCAACAATTAGCTAATAATACTGCTAAACTCTTTGTGATTTATTTAGATGACAAAATTGAAATTTCGTATTTGTATTGTGGTACTTATAATGGGTTTGCATGGGGTTGGTCACAAGTAAATATTGATAAATTTGAAAAGGAATTTATGCCACGACACTTATTGGAGTGGGAAGCTATTTGTTATTTTAAAGAGTCTAATTATAGATATTATGAGCTTGGTGAAAGATATTATAAGCAATATAATTTCAGACCAACAAAAAAAGAATTAACTATTTCCGATTTTAAGGAAAAATATGGATCTTCAATGTATCCAAAGGTTGTCTATGAAATTAATTTATAATGATAATACAAAATTTAATTTTACAAGTTCAGGCAAATCATCAATAAAAGTTATCTTTGATTATTTAATAGATAAAAAAAATATAAACTCTAAATTTGATGAAGCATTTGTTCCTAAATATATGGGAACCTGGGTATATTCTCAGTTAAATCAGGTAATTTGTACAAGTCCTGTTTTAACAGATAATACTAAAATAGTTTATCTGTATCATCAATTTGGGATACCTCAAAAAATAGATGAAATATTTGATCAAATAGATAATAAAAAATTTGTAATAATTGAAGATTGTGCACACACACTTGGAGGACAATATAAAAATTATGATTTGGGTACAATAGGAGATTATTCATTATTTAGCTTCTCTAAGTTTTTTAATTTTTCGATGTTAGGAGGATTATATAGTACAGATGAAAATTTTATAAAAGACTCAAAGACAAAAATAAGTAAATCAAAAAATTCAATTTACTATTTATTAAATATTTTACATTTTATAAATTTTTTCTGTAAAAAAAATTCATTTAGTGAAGAAATAGTTATGAGCTTAGCTTATTCCCTTTACAATTTTTCTTTTAAACCGAGCAAAAATCTTGTTCGTTTATTAAAAAAAAAAATAGAAAATGAAACCAATTTAAGAATTAATAGATTAAAAATTGTTAGAAATGAGCTTAGATCATATGGTCTTTTAAATTATGATTTATCTGAGGATTTGTATGCAGCATGGGCCATTCCAATTATTTGTGACGACGATGAAAAAATTCATGAAATAAGTAGAAAATTGAAAGACAGCAATCTTGAAATGAAAGTTATGAATTTTGATGCAAATAGAAATTTATTAAAGACAAACTATAAAAAATCTTTATTGATTGATATTTCAGTCGAAGAATCTATTTTAGAAAGACAATTAAGTGTTATAAAAAAAATATTTAAAAAATGAATTCTAACTCTAAAATTAAAAAAAAAATGTGGAAATGGTCAATAGATTTATTCCCAATTTGTAGAAGCATAACTGGTCCTGGTGTAAGAATGACATTAAATTATATAAAAAAAATAGCTCCAAATTTAAAAATATTTGCAGTTAAATCTGGAAAAAAAGTTTTTGATTGGAAAGTTCCAGACGAGTGGCAAATACAGGATGGATATATTCTAGACCATAATAAAAAAAAAGTAGTAGATTTTAAAAAAAATAATTTACATGTGGTTGGATACTCTGAGCCAATAAATAAAAACATTAAATTTAATGAACTTGATAAAAATATTTATTCTCTTCCTAAAATGTCTGATGCAATTCCTTATGTGACATCATATTACAAAAAAACATGGGGCTTTTGTATGACACATAAACAAAGGTTGCATCTAAAAAAAAATAGAAATTATTTTCAAGCAGTCATAAAAAGTAAGCATACTAAAGGATTTTTAAATTATGGAGAAATAATCATTCCAGGAAAAACAAAAAAGGAAATTTTTTTATCAACTTATGTTTGTCATCCATCATTAGCTAATAACGAATTATCAGGACCAGTAGTTACTACTGCAATTGCTGAATGGATTAATAGTTTGAAAAATAGATATTATACGTATCGTATTGTTTTTATTCCAGAAACTATTGGATCAATAGTTTATATAAACAAACATTTACCTAAATTAAAGAAAAATGTAATTGCAGCTTTTAATATAACATGTGTTGGAGATAATAAATCTTACTCATATTTGGAATCAAAATATAAAAATACCTTATCTGACAAAGTGTCCATTAAAACTTTTGAAACATTAAAATTAAAATATAAAAAATTTAATTTTTTTGAACATAGAGGAAGTGATGAGAGGCAATATTCAAGTCCAGGAGTAGATTTGCCATTCTGTTCATTAATGAGAACTAAATATGGAGAGTATAAGGAATATCATACGTCAAAAGATAATCTTTCTTTTATTAGTCCCGATGGTCTTTTGGGAGGTTATAATCTTTTAAAAACAGCAATTAAAATTCTTGAAATTAATAAAAATTATATTGCTGTAAATAAATGTGAGCCACATTTGAGTAAAAGAAATTTAAAGAGTTCGCTTGGAGGGTCTAAAATGAAACCCTCTCTTAAACTTTTAGCGAACATATTAGCTTATGCTGATGGAAAAACTGATTTAATAGATTTATCAAATATGTTTAAAACAAACATTTTTTTAATTAATGATAAAATCGAGCTTCTAAAAAAAATGAAATTAATCAAAATTCATAAATAAACAATTGTTGATATTTACCTAGCAATTTACATGAATATAAAAAAAATATTTAAGTACCTAATTTATAATTTTTTAAAACCTTTTATAAATAAAAAATATAAATTTTATTTGTTTGATTTTAGATTTTTAGGCCATCTCATAAATTTTATGTATATAAAATCTTTAAATAGCAAGTTAAACAAAATTATTTTTATACCAAGTCAATTATTAGAAAAAAAAAATCCTTATATCAATTATAAGATTTTTTTACATGCGTATCACTCTATTTATAAAAAAGAAATCTCATTTTTAAGCAATTTAATTTATTATATATTCATAATATGTCACAAAGATTTTAAAAAAGAAAAAATTAGATTAAATTTTCAATGGAGTTCAAATCAAATCAATAAATTATCCACTGTTAATGAAATTTTTTTTGATCCAAAAATTAAAAAAAAAAATAATAAAAAAATAGAAAATATTCTTAAATCTAAATATATTTTGTTTGCAAACAGAGATATGGCATTTAAGAATAAAATGCACCCTAATTTAAATTTTAGCCATCATGATTACAGAAATGAAAAATTATCTTCCTATGAAGGTGCAATAAAAAAATATAATAAATATTCAAATCATGAAAAATTTGTTAGATTTGGATCAATAGTAGAAAAAAATCTTAATAGTAAAATTATTTTTAACTACCCAAAATCAAATTTTAGGTCAGAGAACAATGATTTACTTCTAATGAAAAATTGTTATTTTTATACAGGAACTGGATCTGGACCAGACATGTTAGCTTTAAATTATCAAAAACCAATTGTATATGTAAATTGGACTCATTTATCTAATCTTTTTTGCTATAGAGGAAATATAATAGTTATTTTTAAAAAATATTTTGATCTTTCTACAAAAAAATTTCTTACTTATTCAAATTTAATGGATCCTAATTTCAAAAAACCTTTTTCAAGTGTACCAGTTGGTTTATATGATAGATCAGATCAAATTAAAAAAGGTAATTTAAAAATAATGAACAATACACATGAAGAAATTTTTTATGCTATGAAAGAAATGGATCTTTTTTTAAAAAAAAAATTTAGTTTTAATTTGAAACTTCAAAATTTATTTAAAAAAAAATTTTATAAATATACTGGAAAAAAAATACCAAATGATTTTTATATTTCAGAATATTTTATAAAAAAAAAATAAAAAATTATTTTTATGAAAAAATTAAAATTAGCATTTATTGGTGCCGGATTTAATGGTCAAATTGGACATTTAAAACCATTTAGTAAAATTAAAAATTGTGAATTTACTGCGTTAGCTGAAGATAGAGATAAACTTAGAACTTTAATAAAAAAGAAATATAATTTTAAAAGAACTTATAAAACTCATTATGAACTTCTTGAAAAAGAAAAAGAAATTGATGGAGTTATTATTGTAACAAAAAGAAATATGACAGCTCCAATAGCATATGATTTCTTAAAAAATAATTTTAATGTATTTACTGAAAAGCCAATGGCCTCAACTTATGCACAGGCCAAAAAATTAGTTAAAGTCTCAAAAAATAAAAAAGTTTTATATAAAGTTGGTTATAACAAAATTTTTGACCCTGTTGTTTGGAAAGCAAAAAAATTATTTGATGATAAAAAAATTACAAAAGATTTAGGTAAAATTATAATGATAAAGTCTCATCGTTTATCTGGAAGTGGATATCCAAAAAAACCAAATTATATTGCTACAAATGAAAAAAATATTAAGTCTGAACCATCTTGGCCTTTTGCACCTTCTTGGATGAAGAAAAAATATTTTAAGGATTATGAAAAATACTTAAATTTATATTCTCACAACATTAATATGATAAGATTTTTTCTTGGTGATAAATTGACAGTCAAATCAGCAAACTTAGACGATAATTATATTTCATCTGTTTTGTTAAATTATAAGAAATCAATACCTGTTCTTTTAACCACAGGTTTTTTTACAAAAGATGGATGGGACGACTATTTACAAATTTTTTATGAGAAGGGTTATCTTAAGATTAATTTTCCACCACAACATATTGCGGGAAAATTTACAAATTTTTTATTTCACAGGACAAATGCTGGGAAGAAAAATATAGTTTATAAAAGTAACAAAACGTGGTGTTTTGATCTTCAAGCCAAAAGCTTTATAAAAGACTTGGAATTAAACAAAATAACACATAATGAAGGAAGCGATATTTTAAAAGATATGTTATTAGTTGAGAATATATGGAAAAAATTTATTTATGAGCAAAGTAGATAGTAGTCAAATTGATAGGCAAAAATACCATGAGGATTTGGTAAAATATGCAGATAAAGCATTTGAAAAAGATGCTTTTCCTAAAAGATATTGTTTTATTCTAACAAATTTGTGCAACCTTGCTTGTAATTTTTGTTTTCAAGAAAGAAAAAAAAAACATGATGCCATGACTAAAGATGAATGGCTAAGTGTTATTGATAGTTTGCCAGCTGATTCAAGAATTACTCTTACTGGAGGTGAACCAGTCGTTTTTAAAGGATTTCAGGAAATTTTCAAAAGAGCGTGTGAAAAATTTGAAGTTAATATTATTACTAATGGAATACTTTTAACCGAAGAATTAATTGATTTTATGCTTCAATTTAAAAACTTTAAAGTATTGTCAGTATCAATAGATAATAGAAACAATTCAATAAGAAAAATTGCCAATCTAAAAGAAAAAAATTGGGATCAAAAGTGGGGTCATGCAGAAAAAATGATGGCTTATTTTCAGAAGAAAAAAAGCGAAATAGGTCATGCCTGCACCCTTGATAGTAAAACAACTATTTTAGACGAAAATGCAAAAGATTTATTTGATATTCATCTTTATTGTCTTGAAGATTTAAATTGTGATACTCATGCATTTCAATTTCTTAAAGGTCATCCAATCCAACATGCTGATATAATGTTTAAAAAAGAAGATATTTTTTCTAAGCATGATGCGCATGTTTATAAAGATTTCGATATAATCGTATCTGAACTTAAAAAAGTTAAAGAATATAATATTAAAAATAAAAGATGGGGTTTTTTACATCCTTCAGCTAGCTCAATTATGGATCCTGCTGAAGAGTTTAATATAGACTCTATGAATAAAAAAGATTTAGATAAAAAATCTTTTAAACCATGTAAAGCACCTTGGCAAAGTGTACATATTAATACTGATGGTAATGTTTTTCCTTGTATGGCAATTCCAATGGGAAATATTAGAGAAGGGTACGATAAAGTTTTTAACGGTCAAAGATTTAAAGAATTTAGAGACATAATAAGGAATGAAGGATTGGTTGAAGGTTGTAACCGCTGTGGTTGGCTAAAGCCTTCAAGCTAAATTTTTTTAAATATATGTTTATCAAACTTAAAATTTTGTTTAAAAGCAAATTAGTTCTTATTAACTTTTTTGTTAGTGAATGGTTGTGGAAGTTAAGACTAAATTTAATAATTTTTTTTATTGGAAAAAAAAATAATTTAGGGAAAGCTTTAAATGGTCTTAAAACAAAAGGTTACTATGTATTTCACGGTTATTTTTCTAATAGTGAAGTTGAACAAATAAAAAAAAATTGTCACGATCAGCTAAATTCAATACCTAGCAATTATTTATCAAAATATAATAACGACGACTATATCGAAAATCTTGAGATAAAAGAAAATAATATTTCGATAGAAAGAATGTCAGGTTCAATTAAACTAAAAAGAATTAATGACACAGGTAATTATTTAAAAAAAATTAGTCAAAATTTTTTTCTTTTAATATTATCATTTATCCAGCAATGTAAAATTGCAAAAAGAGGACTTTTAATTTTTAGTTTGACTCATGATGGATCTTTTAAAAATAATAAAGTCCCAGGTTCTGCTTCTAACAAAGATAATCTTGCTGGTAGAATGCATTTTGATACATATTATCACAGTCTAAAAGCCTATGTTGCTCTTGAAGACATTACACAAGAAAATGGTCCTTTTGCCTACCTTGAGGGATCATCTACAGATCAATTGTTAAATAAAAATTATTTATGTTCAGCTAGGGTGAATCGTAATTTAAAAAGTGATATAGAAACACCTCATGAAATTTCAGAAAATTTCATAAATAACTATAAAGATAAAATTTTTTATGGAAATCAAAAAAAAGGAGATTTAGTAATAATGGATACTAAAGGCATACATTTTGCATCTTCACTTAAAAAAGGACAAAGAGAGTTGCTTTGGTTTTATTATTAAATGAGTAAATTATTTTTAGAAAAATATTTAAAATCCTTTACAGATATCATTGAAGATCAAAAACAATCTCATAATATTTTAAAAATATCCAACATAATAAAAAAAATAAATAAGAAAAATAAAGTAATGATATTTGGAAACGGTGGAAGCGCAGCAATAGCAAGTCATTTTAGTGTTGATTTAACTAAAAACACAAATATTAGGTGTTTAAACTTAAATGAACACAGTCTAATTACTTGTTTTGCAAATGATTATGGATATGAAAAATGGGTAGAAAAATCTATTTTTTTTTATGGTGAAAAAAATGATGTTTTGATTCTTATTTCATCAAGTGGACAGTCAAAAAATATTTTAAATGGAGTTAAAGCTGCTAAAAAAAAAGGTTTTTCAAAAATAATCACGCTTTCTGGATTTGAATCGAACAATCCACTAAAGAAAATGGGTGATATTAATATATGGGTTGATAGCAAGGTCTATAATATTGTAGAAAATGCACATCAATACTTTTTATTAACCTGCATTGATTTAATAAATCATAAAAAGATTAAAATAAAATGAAAGTAAGATATTCATATTTAAAACAGCAATTTTCAAACTGTCCAAGCTTATGGAAAAAGCTTAAATTATTTGTTGCTACAGGAGACTTCACTCTTGGAAAGGAATTAAAGATATTTGAATCAAAATTTGCAAAATTAATAGGAACTAAGTATGCAGTTGGAGTTAATTCTGGAACAGATGCTTTAAAATTATCATTAAAGGCAGCAAACATTAAACATGGTGATGAAGTTATTACAGCAGCTAATACTTTTGTTGCAACAGTGGGTGCAATTAATGAACTTGGTGCCAAAATAGTTTTTGTAGATTGTGATGATACTTTTTGTATTGATGCAAATAAAATTGAGGAAAAAATTACAAAAAACACAAAAGCAATAGTTCCTGTTCATTTTACTGGGTATATGCCAAATATGAAAAAGATTACACAAATTGCAAAAAAATATAAATTAAAAGTTATTGAAGATGCATGTCAATCTATACTTGGGTCATACAAAAAAAAAAATGCTGGTACTTGGGGTTTTTCAGGTGCATTTTCATTACATCCACTTAAAAATATAAATGTCTGGTCTGATGGAGGTGTAATTACTACGAATGATAAAAAGACTTTTAATAAGTTATGTTTACTAAGAAACCATGGTCTTAAAGATAGGGATCATATGGATATCTTTGGATACAATTCTAGACTAGATACGATTCAGGCTGTCGTTGGTAATTGGATTTTGCCAAAAGCAAAAAAAATTTCAGATCAAAGAATAAAAAATGCTTCCTATCTAGATAATGGTCTAAGGAAAATTAAAGGCATTACTATCCCAGAAAGAAAAAAAAATATAAGAATTGTTTACCATTTATACATTATTTTTGCATCTCAAAGAGATGCCCTTTTAAAATATTGCATAAAAAAAAGGTATAGAGGCTAAAATTCATTATCCTATACCAGCCTACAAACAGAAACCCTTTTCAAAATTGAATTTTAAAAAAAATAGCTTCCCAACTACAGATGCACACGTAAAAAAAATAATATCTTTCCCATGTGATCAACATCTAAGCAAAAAGCAATTAGATTATATTATTTACACTGTGAGAAAATTTTATGAAGGATAGTTTTATTAGTTATGTAAACCTATCCAAGCAATGGAAAGAAGAAAGAAAAGATCTACTAAAATTGTTAGACAAAACCCTAGATGAAGGACAATATGTAGGTGGTGATAAAGTTGTTAATCTAGAAAAAAATATAGCTAAATATTTAAAAGTTAAATTTGTAATTTCACTTAACAGTGGTACGGACGCCTTAACACTTGCTTTACATTGTTTGGGATTAAAAAAAAATGATGAAGTAATTACACCTCCCAATTCTTTCATAGCCTCCACAGCAGTTATTGCTCATTTGGGACTTAAGCCTAAATTTGTAGATGTTTTAGACGATCAAAATATTGATCCCAACCAAATAGAAAAAAATATTACAAAAAAAACAAAA